>CAZSWW010000049.1:0-8245 GCA_964611265.1 uncultured Sulfurimonas sp.
CAAAAATATTACTACTCAGGAAAAAAGAAAAAAACAAAGTTAAATCCACTTACAAAAGAAGATAAAAAAGAGAATCATAAACTATCATCAAAACGAATAATTATTGAACAGATAAATGCAAAGATTAAAGTATTTAAAATCACTAAATACCCATATAGAAATAGACGAAAAAGATTCGGTTTAAGGATGAACCTAATTTGTGCAATCATTAACCTTGATACAAAGCCCATGAAACCGAAAGATAAGGATGGTTGAAGATTTATTGTTTTAGGAGAGGTCTATTCTACCTATTATAATGAAATAATATCTCAAAAATTTATATATAAAATAAATAAGATTTTTTAATAAGAAAAAATACTCCAATGATTTCCCACTCTTATTATTAAAATTAAATAAATTTATTGAAAAGTTGTTCCACCATCTATAACTATAGTTTGACCTGTTAACCATGAAGATTCACTTCCACATAAAAATAGACAAGCACCTGTTAAGTCTGTTACATCACCCATACGACTAAGTGGAGAGCGTCTAACAACCTCTGCTTTTACATCTTCATAATTTGGAAATGCTTTTAGTGCATCAGTATCGATTGGTCCACCACTTACTGCATTTACTCTTATCTTTTTGTCACCAAGTTCAGCAGCAGCATAACGAACCATAGCTTCAACAGCAGCTTTATTTGTTCCATGTCCTGCATAGTTCGGAGTATATACAAGATTACCAGTTGAACTCATGCTTATGATGCTACCACCTTCTCCATGTTTTTCAATTCTTTTAGTTGCTTCTTGTGCGCCAACTACAAATGCATCAACAGTTGCAGTATAGATGTTGTTAAGCCCACGAGGTTTTAGTCGCATAAATGGACCAAATCCACCAACAACAGCACGACCAGAGATGATAGCATTTGAGATAAAAAAGTCTAGTCTATCAAAATCTTCATCAAAAAGTTTATATACATCTTTGTAAGTAAGTGGTTCAAGTATATCTAGTTTATAAGCACGACATTTTACACTGTACTTTTCTTCTACATCAGCGATAATCTCGTTTGCAGTATCAGCACTAGATGCATAAGTAAATGCTACATTTACACCTTTTTCAGCAAAAGCATAAACCATAGCTTTACCAATCCCACGAGTTCCACCACTTATAAAAAGAGTTTTACCTTGCATCTTAAAGTCCTTTGATTTCATAATTTTTCATAACTTCTTCGATACACTTCATGTTCTCTTTACTTGGAGGAACAAGAGGAAGACGGTATTCTAAAGTTTCTATAAGTCCTGCTATATACATAGCAGCTTTAACTGGGATAGGGTTTGCTTCACAAAACATTACGCTATTTAGTGGGTAAAGTTTGTCGTTTATTGCTTTTGCACCCATAAAGTCACCAGCTAGAGCAAGTCTTACAAGTTCACTTTTTAAATCAGGCATTAGGTTTGAAGTAACTGAAGTTATACCCGCTCCACCATTTGCTAAAATTGGATAGTCAATAGCATCATCACCACTAAAAACTTTAAGTTCAGGACGACGAGAAAGAAGTTCAACTGTTCTCTCTAGTGAACCGGTAGCCTCTTTTACACCATAGATATTTTTAACATCATCAAAAAGTCTTATCGTTGTATCTGCTGATATATCTACACCTGTACGACCAGGAACATTGTAAAGCATAAATGGTAGTTCACTTACAGCTTCTGCTATAGTTTTGTAGTGTTGATAAAGTCCCTCTTGAGAAGGCTTGTTATAGTAAGGGCTAACTGAAAATATAGCATCAACACCAGCTTTTTGTGCATGTTTCGCAATCTCTACAGCTTCATGTGTAGCATTGCTCCCTGCACCTGCAAGAACTTTAGTGTTAGTACCTTTACATACTTCTACTGTAATCTCTATACATCTTTTGTGTTCATCGTGAGTTAGAGTTGCACTCTCTCCCGTTGTTCCAACTGGACAAACTGCATCCATACCGTTGTTGATTTGTCTTTGTATCAAAGATGCATAAGTTTGTTCATCAAGTTTACCATTTTTAAATGGCGTTATAAGTGCTGTTGAAGAACCTGTTACAATATTCATAGTAGTTACCCTTTTTTAATAATGCGAAATTATAGCTAAAAAGTTTTAAAATTATGTGAATTTTAGACTTTATGATATATAATTTCAAAAAATATTTAGGAAAAAACATGAGAATAATATTACTAGGAGCTCCCGGTGCTGGAAAAGGTACACAAGCTCAATTTTTAACAAAAAAGTTTAACATACCTCAAATCTCTACAGGTGATATGCTTCGTTCAGCTATAAAAGCTGGAACTGAGATGGGTAAACTAGCAAAAAAAGCTATGGATTCGGGGCAACTTGTAACTGATGAGATAATCATAGGTCTGGTAAAAGATAGAGTAGCAGAAGATGACTGTAAAAATGGTTATCTACTAGATGGTTTCCCTCGTACTCTAGCACAAGCAGATGCTGTAACTGAAGCAAAAATCCATATAGATGCTGTTATAGAGATAGATGTTCCTGATAGTGAGATAGTAAAAAGAATGAGTGGTCGCCGTATGCACCTAGCATCTGGTAGAACATACCATATATTTTACAACCCACCAAAAGTTGAGGGTAAAGATGATGAAACTGGTGAAGAATTAGTTCAAAGAGATGATGACAAAGAATCAGTAGTTTTAGATAGACTTAAAATTTACCATGAACAAACTCAACCATTGGTAAGTTACTATAAAAATCAAGCTTCAAAAGACAATACAATTAAATTTATAACAGTAGATGGTACTCAAAACATCACTGAAGTTGAAGCACATATTGATGAAAAGCTAAGTTAGCTTTTTATCAATCTACTTTACAAAGTTTAATCTTATGCACTTAAAACTTTTAGAAATTTTAAAAGCATCAAATCCTGATGACAAGATAGATCTTTTTAATGAATTTTATAAAAAATATAAAAAAGAAAATATTGATTTATCTTATGATTGGGATGCTGTAGAGTTTGATAAACCTTCTTATGCATCTGTATGTAAAATAATCCCACCTCAAAATGTTCCAAAAAGAAGTAATCTAACAACAAAAAATGGGCAAATAATATTACTTCATGCGATTATTCATATAGAATACTCAGCTATAGATTTAGCTTTAGATGCTGTTTATAGGTTTAGAAATCTGCCTAAAAAATATTATGATGATTGGTTAAAAGTTGCAGATGATGAAATTAGACACTTTTTAATGTTAAAAGAGTTATTAAATGAACTTGGAGCTAACTATGGTGATGTAGATGTTCATAACTCTTTGTTTGAAGCTAGTCAGAAAACTCAAACACTTATAGAAAGGATGGCAGTAGTCCCCCGTTACCTAGAAGCAAATGGACTAGATGCTACACCAATGATTTTAACAAAATTAAAAAAACTTCCCAAAAATGATATGATAGAAAAAATCATAGTTAAACTAAACATCATACTAGAAGAAGAGATAGACCATGTAAAAAAAGGTGATATTTGGTTTAACTATGCTTGTGAGAAAGATGCTGTAAGTAATGATATTTATTTTGAAATTATAGATAAGTATTATCCACAAGGGTTTTTAAGACCAAAAAATTTAAATATAAAAGCAAGAAAAGAATCTGGTTTTAGCTGTAGTGAATTAAATAAAATGGCTCATAAGCATCTGTGTTAATCATACTCTGATATAATTTATTTTCTGAAGAATTTTTAAAGGTTATGAAATTAATGAGTAAATATGGACAAATAACAGAGTATCTACAATATTTTTTAGAAGATGAAGTTAAAAAAACTGGTATAAAAAAAGTTGTGATTGGTCTTAGTGGTGGTCTTGATTCTGCTGTTGTAGCTGTTCTTGCTCAAAAAGTTTTTAAAGATGATTTACTTTGTGTAAAGATGCCATCTCATTATTCATCTCAAAGTTCATTAGATGATGCTGATGAGTTATGTATAGATTTTAACCTAAATTCTATAACTGCTTCTATAGAACCTATGTTAAAATCTTATGAAGAGTTAAACCCAAATATGGATAACCTTCGAAAAGGCAATTTTTCATCTCGTATGAGAATGTCAACACTTTTTGATATATCTGCTCGTGAAAATGCTTTAGTATTGGGAACGAGTAACAAAAGTGAACTAATGCTTGGTTATGGAACACTTTATGGAGATTTGGCATCTGCTATCAACCCTATAGGTGATTTATATAAAAGTGAAGTTTTTAAATTAGCTGAGTATTTAGGTGTTACTAAAAGCATCATACAAAAACCACCATCAGCTGATTTGTGGGATGGTCAAAGTGATGAAGCTGACTTAGGTTATACTTATGCACAACTAGACGAAGCTATGAAGCTTTATGTAGAAGACAGGTTAAATCGTGATGAGATAGTGGCAAAAGGTATAGATTCAAAGATGTTAGACATGATTATAAAAAGAATTTTTCGTAACCATTTTAAAAGAAAGATGCCCGTTATCGCAAAACTTACATCAAGAACTATAAACCATGACTTTAATTATCCTAGAGATATAACTTTATAAATAAGGAATACCAATTATGAAAATACCATTTAACAAATATGAAAGTAGTAGAGAAGCACATTCTAATGTAAGTGATGCATTAGATGGAGATGACTTATGTCAAGTTGAAGAGCTTGAATCAGAATTTAAAAAATACATAGGTTGCGAATATACTCATGCAACTTCTCATGGTACATCTGCACTACATTTAGCAATGCTTTCACTTGACCTAAAAAGAGGAGATAAAGTAGTTTGTTCTGTAAATGCTCACCCTAATGTTCCTGAGGTTGTTCGTCATTTTGATGCAGAGCCTGTTTTTATAGATATAGAAGCAGATAGTTATAATATCAATCTAGATGCATTGGAAAACTACCTAGAAGACAACAAATCTAAGAAATTAAAAGCTGTTATTATAACTCATATCGCTGGAGTTTGTGTTGATTTGCATAGAGTTTATAATATGGCAAAAATTTATAATGTAAAAATAGTTGAAGATGCAAGTGATGCATTAGGAGCTACTTATAACGGTATAAAGATAGGTGCAACAGGTGCTGATATAACTTGTTTTGATTTTTCATCTCACATGAAAAAAAATATTTGTAATGGTGGGATGTTAGTTACAAATGATGATGATATTATTAAAAGAGCTAGACTACTTTCAAACCATGCGATAGAGCGACAAAAAAATGCACTAGAATATATTTATGATGTTGTAGAGATTGGGTATGATTATTCTATGAGTCAGTTAGATGCTGCTTATATACGAGCTCAATTAAAATTACAAGATAACAACATTATTAGACAACAAGAGATTGCAAAAATGTATGATGATGCTCTTTGTGATGTTGAGCATATTGAAATTTCTCAACTAAAAAATGATGAACATCCTTACTCTTCATATATTATAAAAGTAGATAAAAATCGAGATTCATTTGCCTTAGAGTTAAAAAAAGAGGGTGTATTTACAGGTCTTCACTTTATACCTCTACACCTTTTAAGTTACTACAAATCAAAGTATGCACTAAAAATAAATAGCTATCCAGTAGCACTAAGAACTTTTCAAAGTGTACTTTCTTTACCAATTTACCCTAGTATGAGCGATAAAGAGGTTAAAATAGTTATAGACAAAATCAAAAAAATTGCAAAAACAAGAGTATAATTGAAAAAAGATTTAGTCTTTTGGGTTGAAAACTATTTTTATAACCCAAACCTCTTTCAAAAATTAGTATCATTTTTACTTTTACCTCTTAGTTTTTTATATTGTTTCATTATAAAAATTAGATTTTTATCTAAAAAACCACAAGATTTTAATATACCTATAGTAAGTGTAGGTAATCTAAATGTAGGTGGAAGTGGTAAAACACCTGTCGTCACAGCACTTGCATCTAAGTATGAAAAATGTGCAGTTGTTCTTCGTGGTTATGGTCGTAAAAGTAAAGGGCTTTATGTTGTACAAGATGCTAAAAACATCTTATGCAATGTAGATATTAGTGGTGATGAAGCTAGAATCTATGCAGATAAACTACCATCTACTATAGTTATAGTAAGTGAAGATAGAAAAAAAGGCATCCTAAAAGCCAAAGAGATGGGTGCTAAAGTGGTTTTTTTAGATGATGCTTACTCAAAACATGATATAAAAAAGCTTGATTTTGTTATAGATATAAAAACATCCAATAAATCTTGCTTACCATCAGGAGCTTTTAGAGAAAGACTTTATGCTAAAAAAGATGTTGTGCTTTTAAAAGAAGAGATTGATTTTAAAAGAGTTGTTACACTAAAAGATGCAACAGATAAGATGTCTTTAGTAACAGCCATAGCAAGACCTAACCGTTTAGATAAATATCTACCAAAAGTTGTAAGTAAAAACTATTTTGAAGACCATCATAACTTTACAAAACAAGAGATTAAAGAGATTTTAGTTTCTGATAAAAGTGATTCATTGTTGGTTACATATAAAGATTTTGTTAAATTAAAATCATTTGGTGTAAAACTTTCACTTTTAGATTTAGAAGTTGTGGTAGATGAAATGATTTTTGATATAGTCAATGACTATATCAAAAAGTTCTAGTAGTTAAAAGCAACTTTATAAGTTGGATCATCCTCTTCATAAGAACAGTGTGGACCAGCTTGTTTCAATATAGCCTTACAATCTCCACTTAGATGGCGAAGAAGTAGATTTTTACCAACTTCCTCATACTTTTTAGTTAAACTATCTATCGCCTCTACTCCAGAACTATCCATAACTCTTGCATTTTTAAAGTCTATTACAACTTTTGGTGGGTCATTTGGTACATCAAAATTTTCATGAAATGTTGTAGCAGATGCAAAGAAAAGGGGTCCATCAAGTTCATAAACTTTTGTACCATCCTCTTCTGTATGAGTTTTAGCCCATATACGAGCATGTTTCCAAGCAAAAACAAGTGCAGAGATGATAACACCAGCTATAACTGCAACTGCTAAATCTTCAACAACAGTTATAATAGTTACAACAACCATAACAAAAGCATCACTTTTAGGCATATGTTTTATATGTGAAAAACTAGACCATTCAAAAGTACCAATACTAACCATAAACATAATTCCTGCTAAAACAGCAACTGGAATAACATTTAAAACATCTGTTAAAGATACTACAAGTATAAGAAGACCAGTAGCAGCGACAAATGATGAAAGTCTACCAAGACCACCTGATGTATAGTTAATAATAGATTGACCAATCATAGCACAACCAGCCATACCACCAAAGAAACCACAAGTAACATTTCCAACACCTTGAGCCACACACTCTTTGTTAGCACTTCCTCGAGTTCCACTCATCTCATCTAAAACACTAAGAGTTAAAAGTGATTCTATAAGACCAACAAGAGCAACTATAATAGCATAAGGGAGAACCATAAGAATAGCATCAAGACTAAATATATTCTGAGGTATAACAAAACTAGGAAGTTCACCTGCAAATTGACTTAAATCTGTTAAGTCACCAACAAGTAAAGTGTTAATACCTGTGAAATATACACCAAGTGTTAGAACAACAATAGCAACTAAACCAGATGGTATAGCTTTTGTAACCTTAGGTAAGTAAAACATTATAAGCATAGTAATTAGCACTATAACATACATAACAGCACCTTGTCCCTCAAAAAACTTAAACTGTGCAGATGCTATCACTATAGCAAGACCATTTACAAAACCATACATAGCAGGTTGTGGAACTAGACGGATAAATTTACCAAATTTTAAAAGACCTACACTTATCTGAAAAATACCAGCTATAACTGTAGCTAAAAGTATATAATGAAGAACACCCATAGAAAGGGCATCTCCAGTTAGACCTTGTGCAGATAATATTGAATTTGCCTCAAGTGATAAACCAACAAGTACAATAGCAACAGCACCTGTAGCACCACTAATCATCCCTGGTTTTCCACCTATAAGTGAAGTAATAAGTCCTAAGATAAATGCAGTATAAAGTCCAACAATAGGACTGACATTTGCAATAAAAGAAAATGCTATCGCTTCAGGAACAAGAGCAACAGCTACAACGAGACCAGATAAAATATCGTTTTTTACATTTGATGTGTTATATTTTTTTATATCAAACAAGAAAAAAGCCTTAAATTTAAAATTTTGAAATTATATCTAAATTAAAGATAAGATAAGTGCGATTTTTAGAAAATAAGAAATTTTTATATCAAACAATAATAACAACAAGATAAGTAGACATTAGTGTTAAATAAAAGAGT
>CAZSWW010000050.1:0-7986 GCA_964611265.1 uncultured Sulfurimonas sp.
TTATTTATATTTTATCTTGTAATTTATCTCTAATTTTTTTAAACTTACTACTGTTTTGTAAAAATAAATCCACTAGTTCTGGGTCAAAATGTTTACCCTTTTGTTCTATAAATAAGTTTTTAATTTTTTTAAATTTCCAAGCTTTTTTATATACTCTATCACTTCCCAATGCATCAAAAACATCTACTAAAGCAGTAATTCTACCATATATGTGAATCTCTTCACCTTTTAAACCTCTAGGATAACCTGTTCCATCAAATTTTTCATGATGTTCATAGGCTACTATCGCGGCAGCTTTTAAGATAGCCCCTTTAGAGTGTTTAAATAGTTCATATCCAGCAATAGTATGACTTTGCATAGTTTGAAACTCTTCTTGTGTTAATTTTCCAGGTTTATTTAGTATGCTATCTTGAATAGATACTTTTCCTATATCGTGCATAGGAGAAGCATTATATAATGTTTGTGCCATTTTATCTGATAGACCATAAAGTTTAGCTAATAGTAAAGAATATTCTGCTACTCTTTTTACATGATTTGCTGTTTCTTTTGAACGACTTTCACCAATTTCACCAACTTTTAATAAAACTTCACCTTGTAAGTTTTCAAACTGTTGTTTTTTAAACTCTATAAGATTTATTTGAAGTTTAACTCTTGCTATAAATTCTGCTTCTCTAAATGGTTTAAATATATAATCAACCCCACCAACATCAAAACCTTTTATAATATCTTTCTCTTCATTTTTTGAAGTTAAAAACATAATTGGGATCTCTGCAGTTTTTGGATTGGCTTTTAACTTTTCACAAGTTTCATAACCATCCATACCATTCATAACAACATCCAATAATATCAGCTCAACTTGAGTATCTTTTAACTTTTCTAAAGCTTCCTCTCCACTATTGCACTCAACTATTTTTAATTCTGAATCAATTTTATTTGCTAGTAATGAATTTAAAACTCTTAGTATTGTTTTTGAGTCGTCAACTATCATAACTTTCATTTTGATATCCTTTTATAATACTCATATATCTCATCTGCACATTGAAGAGGCAACTTCAATCTATCAATATTTTTTCTTAATTTAGTTGAAGAGATGCTTTCATCAATATTTAACTTTATAAAAGAATCAGATATGGAAATCCTATCTCTAGTCACAACGATAAACGAAACTTTACTTTTAAGTTTTTCATACTTATACCAAGTATCTAATGATTCTAAATTATCAGCACCTATTACTAAGTATATCTTATCATATTTCTGTGAAATATAGTCAACTGTTTGTATTGATGGTACTTTTTTATTTTGATTTGTCTCATAATCACTAACTTCAACATTTTTAAATTGGTTAAAAATCTTTTTTAACCAACTAAGTCTTAAAGTTGCTGGAGCATGTGATTTTGATTTGAAAGGGTTTAAAAAAGTTGGCATAATTATAATTTTGTCTATATAGTCTAAATTAAGTAAAGATTTGACAATATTTTCATGACCAATATGTGGTGGGTCAAATGAGCCACCAAAAAGTGCAATAGTTTGTGTTTTATCCATTTAAACCGAATTATAACTAATTTTTTGTATAATAACCCAATTTTATTTTATTAACTATCAATAAGGAACAATATGGCATTAAAAATAGCAATCAATGGTTTTGGAAGAATTGGAAGATGTGTTGCTAGAATAGCAGCGTTTAGAGACGATGTAGAATTAGTAGCTATCAATGATATGGCTAGCATGGATATGATGCTTTATCTTTTAAAAAATGATTCAGTTCATGGAACATTTAACAGTGAAGTTGTACAAGTTGATGATGAACATATTAGTATTGATGGACATAAAATTAGAGTGTTTTCAGACCGTGACCCTAAAAATTTAAAATTTGCTGATTGTGGTGCAGATATGGTTTTAGAGTGTACTGGTGTATTTTTAACTCAAGAATCTGCTCAAGTTCATATAGATAATGGTGTTGAAAAAGTATTATTTTCTGCACCATCAAAAGATACTGCAACAGATACATTTGTAATGGGTGTAAATGAGCATCTTTATGCTGGTCAAAAGATAGTTTCAAATGCATCTTGTACTACAAACTGTTTAGGTCCTGTTGCAAAAGTTTTAGATGATGCTTTTGGTATAGAAAAAGGTCTTATGACAACTATACATTCATACACAAATGACCAAAATATCTTAGATGTAAAACACTCAAAAGATAAAAGAAGAGCAAGAGCAGGTGCTATCAACATGATACCAACTACAACTGGTGCTGCAAAAGCTATCAGTCTTGTTATGCCTCAACTAAAAGGTAAACTTCATGGTCAGTCTGTTCGTGTTCCAACTCCAGATGTTTCTATGGTTGACTTAAATGTTGTTGTAAGAAAAGACACTACTAAAGAGGAAGTTACAGAAGTTTTTAATAAAGCTGCTGATACAAACCTAAAAGGTCTTTTACTTATGGATAAAGAGATGAGAGTTTCTCAAGACTTCGTAGGTTGTGAGTATAGTTCTATTGTAGCTGAAGATTTAACTCAGGTTATTGGTGGAAATATGGTTAAAATCATGGCTTGGTATGATAATGAGTGGGGCTATTCTATGAGACTTGTAGATATGGCTTTACATATCACTAAATAAGGGAATTTTTTGGAACTTTTAAATATAAAAAACTTAGATTTAGAAAACAAAAAAGTTTTTATCCGTTGTGATTTTAATGTACCAATGGATGAGTTTTTAAATATCTCTGATGATAGAAGAATCCGTTCAGCAGTTGCTACTATAAACTTTTGTTTAGATCAAGGTTGTGCCGTTATTTTAGCTTCACATCTTGGTCGTCCAGATGGTGAAATGGTTGAAAAATACTCTTTAGCTCCTGTTGCAAAAAGACTTCATCATCTTTTAAAAAGAGATGTTGTTTTAGCTAGTGATGTTGTTGGTAGTGATGCTGTTAGTAAAGCTAATGAACTTAAAAGTGGAGAAGTTTTACTTTTAGAAAATCTTCGTTTTGAGAAGGGTGAAACTAAAAATGATAAAGAATTATCTGAAAAATTAGCTTCACTTGCTGAGTATTATGTAAATGATGCCTTTGGTGTAAGTCATAGAGCTCATGCTTCTGTTGAGGGTATAACACACTTTTTTGATAGTGAACATAAATCGGCTGGTTTCTTACTAGAAAAAGAGATAAAATTTTTCGGTAAACTTATAAATGAACCTGTTCGCCCTTTTGCTGCTATTGTTGGTGGTAGTAAAGTTTCTGGAAAACTTGAAGCTCTTATTAACTTACTTCCAAAAGTTGATAAAATCTTTATTGGTGGTGGTATGGCATTTACTTTCTTAAAACAGATGGGTTATGATATAGGAAACTCTCTTGTTGAAGATGATTTACTAGGTGATGCTCAGCATGTTATGGATGAAGCTAAAAAACTTGGTGTTAAATTCTACCTACCTGTTGATGTTATAGCTGCTGATAAATTTGCAGAAGATGCAGTAAGTAAGATAGTAACAGCTCAAGAGATTCCAGATGGTTGGATGGGTCTTGATATCGGTCCTGCTACTGTTAGACTCTATAGAGAAGGTTTAGCAGATGTTCAAACTATCCTTTGGAATGGTCCAATGGGTGTTTATGAGATAGATAAATTTGCTCGTGGTTCATCAAAAATAGCTCACTTTGTAGCAGATAGTTACTCAACTACTGTTGTTGGTGGTGGAGATACTGCAGACCTTGTTCAAAGAGTTGGGGTAGATGATGAGATGAGTTTTATCTCAACTGGTGGTGGAGCTTCACTAGAACTTCTTGAGGGTAAAATACTTCCAGGTGTTGCCCCACTTGTTATCAAAGAAGACTAATCAGATGATAATTTCTGCAAATTTAAAAACAAATTTTACTCGTAAACAAACTAATGAGTATATAGCTGAATTAGACAGTTTTTTTCATAAAAACAATATAACTCAGGATGTTTTAGTCTTTCCAACAGCATCATCATTAGATGATTTTAATGGCAACATCGAAGTAGGTGTCCAAAATGCTTATGCTACTAAAAATGGTGCATTTACTGGGGAGATAGGACTAGAACAGATTGAAGAGTTTGGTATAAAAACTATACTTATAGGACATAGTGAGAGAAGACATATTTTAGGTGAATCTCAAGAAATAATTGCAAAAAAGTTTAATTTCTATAAAGAGTTAGGCTTTAAAATAGTTTACTGTGTTGGTGAACCTCAAGAGATTAGAGAATCTGGTAAAGATGTTATGATGGATTATATCTCTAAACAATATGATGGCATAGATACTACTTATGAAAACATTATTATCGCTTATGAACCTGTTTGGGCTATAGGTACTGGTTTAACACCAACATTAGATGATATAGCTGAAATTCATAAAGATTTAAAAGCAAAATCAACTGCACCACTTCTATATGGTGGTAGTGTAAAAGTTGCAAATGCTAAAGATGTTTTAAGTATTGAAAATGTAGATGGCATATTGGTTGGAAGTGCAGCATTAAAAGTTGAAGATTTCAAAACGATGATAACTTATGCACAAGAACTAGAAAATAAAAAAGGATAGTAATAGATGGTAATGAAAGGTAAAAAAGGTCTTATAGTAGGACTTGCAAACAACAAATCAATAGCTTATGGTATAGCAAAATCATGTGCAGAGCAGGGTGCTGAGATGGCATTTACATATTTAAATGATTCACTTAAAAAAAGAGTTGAACCCATAGCTAAAGAGTTTGGGAGTGATAAAGTTTATGAACTTGATGTATCAAATGAAGAGCATATGGCTAGTATCGCAGATAAGATAAAAGCAGATTTTGGAGAGATAGATTTTTTAGTTCATTCTGTTGCTTTCGCTCCTAAAGAAGCACTCTCAGAGCCATTTATGAAAACATCTAAACAAGCATTTCAGATAGCTATGGATATCTCAGTTTATTCACTTATAGACTTAACTAATCGCTTAGAAGATGTTTTAAGTGATGATGCTTCTATACTTACTCTTTCATATTTGGGTGGACCAAAGTATATTGTAAACTACAATGTTATGGGTGTAGCAAAAGCAGCACTAGAATCTACAGTAAGATATATGGCAGTTGATTTAGGTAAAAAAGGTCAAAGAGTTAATGCTATAAGTGCAGGGCCTATTAGAACACTAGCTGCTGCAGGTATAGGTGATTTTAAACAAATCCTTAATTGGAATGAAGCAAATTCACCACTTAAAAGAAATGTAACAACAGACCAAGTTGGAAACTCTGCTATGTATTTATTAAGTGATTTGGCATCTGGTGTAACTGGTGAAGTTCACTATGTAGATAGTGGATACAATGTTATGGGAATGGCAGCAGCTGAAACAAATGAAGATGGAAAAACTGTTCTTTGTTGGGATAACAGATAATAAAATAAAAAGCTATTTTAAATAGCTTTTTATAAAATCATTGGAAATTCCATCTTGATATATCCATTTAATTCAAAGATGTTTATATGTGATTTAAGTGCTTGTTTTTCTAGTCTAGGAGTTAAATCTACCTTTTGATTTCCACTACATTCTATCTCTATAATATTATGTTTTTTACCATCGATAACTTCATATTTACCAACTTTTAAATTTAACTTTATTTTAAATGATGTTTGATCTTTAAAAATTAAAAAACATTCATTTAGTGTCAATAAAAAATCATTTATATTGACCTTTGTCTCAGGTATAGAAGTATCGTAAATCTCTTCTATAGTAGTTATATCTAAATTAAAGTTAGTGCTTTTTGAGATTTCTATTAGGCTAAAAATATTTACTAATTCTATATCATGTATCTTAGCTATCTCTTTTTCTATATTTACTTGTTTATAGAGTTCAATCCCTATGTATTCATCATCAATATATCCAACAACGATAGCATAAAATTTTGATTTTCCATATTTAAGGTTTATATATTTTCGTTCAAATCCAAAGTTATGAGGTGAATTAGCTAAAGCCAATTCAAATAAAATATTTGGTTTTACATAGTTAAATAGTATCTCTGCTTCATAATTAAAATCAATCAATTTTCCATTATTATCGAACAATACAAAAGGGTTTATAGATTCTGAGATGAAGCTTTTATAAAAATTATTATCATACATTTTTTAGTTACTCTCAAAATATGTGTTTAATTTTTTTCTTAATGTTATACGATTTATATCTAAGTTTTTTGCCATTTGTACTTGAGATTTAAATATCTTTTTCGATGCTTTTAACAAAGGTATCTCAAATATCTCTAGTAAATCTTTATATGATTTGTTATTTCCTTCTAGTTCTTTTATAAAGTATTTATACATCATATCAGTCATCTCATCTTTTGTTATAGAGTTTAAAAGTATACTTTTAAAGATAGATTTTTTTAATGAAATCCCATTTTGAGAAATATCAATTTTAATATCTTTAACTACCTTATCTGAAAGGTATATCTTGTTAGCTTCATCTGTATATATCTTGATTAATTCATCTAAATCTTCTTCTCTTTGTTCCAATGAATCAAGTTTTATTTTAACTGGAAAGTTATTTTGTAAGTCTTTATAGTCTATGTTAGATGTAGCTATTACTTTAATATTTTTCAGTTTCTCAAAAAATTGTTTTGTGTTTAATATATTTTCAACATTAAAAATTATTATTGATTTATAACTTTGTAAATCAATATTTTTTTGTTGTATAAGTTGTTCTAATTCTAATGATTCATAACTTATAGAGTTTTGTAAAACCTCTTTGGCTAGTAGCTTTTTACCAACACCAACATCTCCAGATATAAGTATATTTACCGGAAGAGATGCAGATATTTTTGCTATATGTAAAGCTTGTTTTGAAGATGGTGAGTGTGCAATAAATTTTTCCATAATCGAATTTTAGCATCTTTATGGTCTCTTGCTTATTGTTGAACTCAGGTTGATATTATTTTTGTAGATTTGATATACCATCAACAACAGCAGAGATATCAACTCTAGCTTCATTTAGAGTTTTTTGTGTATTTTCTGCAAGTTTACGAACTTCATCAGCAACAACAGCAAAACCACGACCATGTTCACCAGCACGAGCTGCTTCAATAGCTGCATTTAATGCTAGTAAGTTTGTTTGGTCGGCTATATCAGAGATAGTATCTAAAACTTTATAAATATCTTGACTTTGATGCCCTAAAGAATCTAGTTGTTCATCAAAATCTTCATTTATTAAGTTTTTATCTAAATTATTTTGATTATGTTCCTCTATAGTGCTTTCTAGTTTCTCTTTTTCATTTAGTAAGATTTCTATTTTTTGGTTAGCATCTTTTAAATCATTTTTAAACTTTGATTCTATGTTATATGCATCATCTTTTAGTGATTTTATTTCATATTCTAATCTATCTATTTTATCTTTATAGGTTTGTTTTTCATTATCTATAAGAGTTATATTCTGAGATAAAGAACTATTTTGATTTTTTAATTCTTCTAGTTCATATTTTAAGTGTTCGTTTTGTTCTTGGTTATTTTCTTGAGGATTTGTTTCTTTTTTATAAATCTTTTTGTATATAAAGTATCCAATTATTAAACCAAATGTTATACCAACTAAAGAAGCAATTATAATAAAAATGATAAATCTATTTTTTTCTTGTTTTTCTTTTAATTTTTGTTTATTTTTATTCTCTATAATTGATAAACCATCTTTTATCATTTCATTATAAAGAGTTTTAATATTTTGGTTGTTAGATAATAATTTAAGAGTTTTAATTTTAATATTTTGTAAGTTTTGCATATCAGTTTTATCTGATACTATAGTTGAAACAATGTGGTTATGTGTTTTTAACACCATATAATATATCGATACTTTTTCTTCAGTAGACCAAGAGTGTGATATCTTTTTAATCTCATTATTTAGAGTTTTATAACTTTTTTCAAAATCATACAGACTTGAAGCAAAAATATTTATAGATAATAAAAGTATAAGTAATGTTTTCATAAAAATATATAAGCATAAATTGTTCCATCTATCTATATTGCCATTTCAAA
>CAZSWW010000051.1:0-7971 GCA_964611265.1 uncultured Sulfurimonas sp.
TACCATCGCCTGTTTTACCATCTGCTGCAACAGCACCACGGTGCATCATTCTCTCCAATGCAGTAACTGCATCGTTTAAAACTTTATGAGATGCTTTATTTTTGATGTTGGCAACTAAACCAAAACCACAGTTATCTTTGAATGATCTTAATAAATCATGATGTTCAACCATTTTCACTCCTAAATTTATAAATTTATATCTAAATCTATATATGTTTAATCTCTTATTAAAGAGACTTAGTCTATTTAGACAAACTAAAGCCATTATATAGTCTTTATATTTAATCTCTGATTATTCTACTAAAAGTTCATTTTATAATTAACTAAAGTGTTTATATATTACCCGTTTAAATAAATATTTAAAAAATAAATGACATATTGCAATATTTTTTAATCATATAGTTTTATTTTACTATAATTTTGTAATTTTTAAATACATAAGGCAAATATTATGGCAAAAAAAAGAACATTATTTGAATGTCAGCATTGTGGACTTAGCACTCCAAAATGGATGGGAAAATGTACAAACTGTGGTGCATGGGATTCATTTATAGAACTAAATGAACATCAACAAGAAGTTATAAAACAAAGTAAATCAACAAGTTCTAAAACTGCAAAAGCCATAAGTATAAACAAAATTAAAGAGGAAAAAGTTTTTAGATACTCTTCAAAAGATGATGAATTAGATATGGTTTTAGGTGGTGGTATAGTTCCTGGTTCTCTTACACTAATAGGTGGTTCACCTGGTGTTGGAAAATCTACCCTACTGTTAAAGGTTGGTGGAGATATAGCTTCTAGTGGTAAAAATGTTCTATATGTAACAGGGGAAGAATCAGCCGGTCAGATAAAACTTCGTGCAAACAGACTAGATGCGAACAAAGATAGCCTATACCTTTTAAGTGAGATTAGACTTGGGCAAGTTTTAGTTGAATTAGAAGAGAGGAATTATGATTTTCTTATTATTGACTCTATACAAACTCTTTATAGTGAAGATGTATCATCAGCACCTGGTTCTGTTACACAAGTAAGACAGATAACTTTTGAACTTATGAGAATAGCAAAAGATAAAAATATAGCTATATTCATCATAGGACATATCACGAAAGAGGGTTCTATAGCAGGTCCTCGTGTACTTGAACATATGGTTGATACTGTTTTATACTTTGAGGGCGATTCATCTCAAGAACTTCGCATTTTAAGAGGGTTTAAAAACCGTTTTGGTCCAACAAGTGAGATAGGTGTTTTTGAGATGAGAAGTGATGGTCTTGTAAGTGCTACTGATATAGCTTCAAGATTTTTTAACCGTAATTCGCATCAATCAGGTTCAGCACTAACTGTTGTTATGGAGGGTTCTCGCCCTATCATCTTAGAAGTTCAAGCACTTGTTTCAGAATCACACACCCCAAACTCTAAAAGACAAGCTACAGGTTTTGATAACAATCGCTTAAATATGCTTCTAGCATTGTTAGAAAGAAAACTTGAAATTCCATTATCAGGATATGATGTATTTATAAATATAACTGGTGGTATAAAGATTACTGAAACATCTGCAGACTTAGCTATACTTGCTGCTATTATCAGTAGTTTTCGTGATCGTGCTATCTCAAAAGAGACTATATTTATAGGAGAGGTTTCTCTTGTTGGTGATGTAAGAGATGTTTATGGAATGGATGTCAGACTTCGTGAAGCTAAAATGCAAAACATCTCAAAAGCTTTAGTTGCAAAAAAACCTTTAGAAAAAACTACCATAAAAACTTTTGTAGTTGATGAAGTTACAAAACTTTTAGAGTGGTATTAGGTAATTTTGGTTCAAATATTGTATACTTGTGAAATTAAATATTTGAGGAATAATGAGTATGATTGATATAGAGATAAGAAGTGAAGAAAGATTTTCAAGAATATCTACAGCTTATGAGGGTGAAGTAGAAAAAAAGCAAGTGATTGAGACTATAGAAAAGATTATAAGTAAGTATGACTATAAACCTGAAACACATACTACTGAACTTTCACACAACAGAGAAGTTTTTGTAGTTGAATACCATGATGATATGCATCGTGAATCTGGTGTTATTTTTAAAGAAATAATGAAAGCTCTTAACATAAAAGAGTGTATCTAACTTATCCCCACAAAAAGTGATTAATATGAACTTAGAAGAATATGCAGAAGGTAACAAACTTTTTAGAACTTATTTTAAGAAAAATAAAGATTCATTACTAAATCTTGTAAAAAATGGTCAATCACCGAAGGCTTTATTTATAGGTTGTTCTGATTCAAGAGTTATACCAGACTTGATGGTACAATCAAATCCAGGAGATCTTTTTGTTATAAGAAATGTTGGAAATTTTGTACCACCTTATAAGCCTGATGAAGATTTTCACTCTACTGCTTCTGGAATTGAATATGCTGTAAGTATTTTAAATGTAAAAGAGATTATTATCTGTGGTCATACCCATTGTGGTGCTTGTGCTCATCTATATGAAGACATAATTGACCCATCTCTAATCCACACAAAAAAATGGCTAGAACTAGGAGAGACTGCAAAAAAGACTGCCATATTGAGTCTTGGTGCAAATGCGGATAAAGAGGAACTTTTAAGACTTACAGAAAAATTATCAGTTATTAAACAGATTGAAAATATTTTAACATACCCAAATGTTAAAAAAAGATTTGAAAATGATGATCTTTGTATACATGGTTGGTACTATAATATAGAAACAGGTAGTATAGACTACTATAATGCTGAAACTTATGAATTTTTACCACTTAAAGAATTAATGCAATAAAGGAAAAAAGATGGCTGAAGAAGAAAATAAAGAGACAGAAGAAGAGGAACAACCAAAAGAGAAAAAATCTAGTAATATGCTTATGATAATAATTATAGTAGTATTAATTCTTATCATTATTATTGGTGGTGCTATAGCTTTTCTTATGATGAGTGACGATAAAGAAGCTGTAGATGAAAAAGCACCTCAAACAAAAGAAAAAACTGTATCTAAAAAGAAAAGAGCATCATCTGTTATGGATGATACAAGATCACTATCTGAGATTGGTGTCTTATATCCACTAGATACATTTACTGTAAACCTTAAAAGTGATTCTGGTCGTAGATACTTAAAAGTAACTATGAGTTTAGAAGTAAATGGTGAAGAGTTAAGCTTAGAGTTAGATGCTAAATCGGCTGTTTTAAGAGATAGGATTATAAGAATCTTAACATCTAAAACTTTAGAAGAGATTTCATCTAAAAAAGGTAAAGCTAAAGTTACAGCACAGATTATGGATACACTGAATTCTATGATAGTAGATGGAAGTATAGAAGGTATATACTTTACTGAATTTGTTATTCAGTAAGTAAAATTTCATTTAACTATTTGTTAATTTTAAATATATGTTCCCACAAAATTGTGGGAACTATAGAGTATAAAAAGTTAGATGCTTTAGGTATTTAAAGCATCTTAAACTTTTGTTTTATCTAGTTTGCCCACTACCATATATCTTAAACTTATAAGTAGTAAGCCCCTCTATGCCCATAGGTCCTCTAGCATGAAGTTTGTTTGTACTGATGCCAACTTCTGCACCAAAACCAAATGCTCCACCATCTGTAAATCTTGTTGAAGCATTTACATAAACGGCTGCTGCATCTATAGAGTTTAAAAACAGTTCTGCACTTGTTATATTTTCAGTAATTATCGCTTCTGAATGACCTGATGTAAATCTTGTTATATGCTCTATCGCACCCTCAACACCATCTACTACTTTTATATTTAGTATATTTGCTAGATACTCAGTATCATAATCTTCATCTGTTGCATTTTCAACCTCTATGATGCTTTGAGTATCTTTACAACCTTTTAAAAGTGTTTTAGCCTTATCAAACTCCACTTTTAGTTTAGGTAGTGCATCTTTTGCTATAGCTTTATCTACAAGTAAAGTCTCCATCGCATTACAAACACCTGGTCTTTGTACTTTTGCATTTAGTGCAATAGCTATAGCATCTTCTAGTTTTGCATCTTTATCTATGTAGGTATGGCATTGACCTTTGTCGTGTTTTACTACACTTACAGTTGCATTTTCACTTACATACTTTATAAGCCCTGCTCCACCACGAGGGATGATAAGGTCTACATACTTATCCATCTTTATAAGCTTACTTACACCCTCACGAGAAGCATCTGGTATAAGTGATACTAAAGCACGAGGTAAATTGTTCTTTTCTAAAACATCTTGAAGAACTTTTGCTATCGCTTCATTTGAGTTTTGAGCCTCTTTTCCACCTTTTAACACACATACATTTGAACTTTTAAAACATAATGCTGCTGTATCACTTGTAACATTTGGACGGCTTTCATAGATGATGCCAATAACTCCGATAGGGATAGAAACTTTTTCTATCTTCAAATCATCTTCAGTTATCCAACCATCAAGAACACGACCAACGGGGTCTTTTAGAGATGCTATCTCTTCTACTGCTATAGCCATGCTTTCTATGCGAGATGCATCTAAAAAAAGTCTATCCATCAAAGCTGATGAAAGGTTATTTTTCTTACCATCTGCCATATCTTTTTCATTTGCTTTTACCAAATCATCAGTATTTTTTCTTAAAGCTTGTGCCATCTCTTTTAATATACGATTTTTCTCTTTGCCACTTAAAGCCCCTAAAACTCTACTTGATGCTTTTGCTTCTTTTAAAAATGCTTCCATAAATCTTCCTTTTATAAAATTATACTTTATTTAGGGTAAAAAAATTAACTTTTTCCTCTATTAGATTTATATTGTTTTCTTGTTGCAACAAAATCTTTAAAAAAATATCACTAATTATATACTCACCTCTATCTATATTTTTTATATACCCCATATCTTCAAGTGATTTATATGTTTTATACAAAGTTGGGCTATCTATGCTAGTATCTTTAGTAGAGTTTGCCAAATTTGCTAAAACTTTTAAATGGTGTTTCTTTTGTTTTATCTTTTCCATAATCTCTTCAAGATATGATTTTGTTTCAAAAAATGCAGTTGTAAGTGCTTCTATACAATCATCTTTATCTATATGATGTTTATCTTCTTCTAAAAGTTTATAATAGACACTTTGTAAAGTTTTCATAGTATAAAATGGATGCCCCTCAAGATACTTTATAGTTTCAAATAAAAATTCACTATAAGTTATCCCTTTTTTATCGAAAAAATCTCTACAAAATGTAGAAAGTTCATCTATATCTAGTCCATCAAGAGTGATTACCCTTGCAAAGTGAAAAAATGGTGATGCTTTACTTGAGAAGATTTTATTCATGATAGACTCTATACTTCCTAAAAATATATAGGTAACATACTCATGATGTTGTATAACACTTCTTAACTTATCAAGTATCTTTTTATCTGCTATAAGTAAAATATCTTGAAATTCATCAAAAGCAAATTTAATATTTATATTTTGCTTTTTTGCTACTGTTTCTACAATATCGATAGCATATAAAAAAAACTCCACTTCATCTATTTCTGATTTTTCATTTTTTTCCAATACCTCGATAGTAAATTCTGCTATATCTATATCTATCTTTAAACTACCTTTTAATTGTTTAAATAAACTAGAAATTGATTTTTTGGCTTTGGATACTATACCATCTATACCAGCATATTTATATGCTTCATTTATGATTTGTTCTGCTAAAGATTGTAGTGAGGTAGCTCTTTTTATATCTACATAGATTTTATCATAACTATACAGTTCAAATAGATGCACTACCAAAGAAGTTTTACCATATCTTCTAGGTGCTTTAATCATTATATGTTGATTATTTTGTATAAAAGTATTGAACTTTTTTATATGTTGCTTTCTATCTATAAAATCTTTTCCATGAACAGGCATCCCAGATTTAAACATACTTTTATCTCCTCAGTTATATATATCTTTTTTTTGGATATGTCAATATTTAGATATAAAATAATATCTTTTTTTAAGATATTAAAATAAACTAAACTAATATAACACTAGCCAAACCTAAAAAGCTAAAAAATCCAACTACATCTGTAACTGTTGTGAGGATAACTGTACTTCCTATGGCTGGGTCTATATTGAACTTTTTTAGTAGTAACGGTATAGTTGCACCAAAAAAACCTGCCATAAAAAGATTTATAATCATACTAAGTCCTATAACAACCCCTAACATCTCCATATCAAACCAAAGAGCAGATATAACACCTATAACAACAGCAAATAAAGCTCCATTTAAGAGTGATATAATTACCTCTTTTTTTATGATACGGATAGCATCACTTGAGTCTATATCTCCTAATGCTAACTGTCTTACAACAACTGTAAGACTTTGGGTTCCAGCATTTCCACCCATAGAAGCTACTATAGGCATAAGTATAGCGAGTGCCACCATAGAATCAAGTGTATCAGAAAAAAGCCCGATAACCAAAGATGCAGCTATAGCTGTAAAAAGATTTATAGAAAGCCAAGTAGCACGAGTTTTACCAGCTTTTAATATCTCTTCATCTTCCTCTGCTTCATCATCAACCCCAGCAAGATTATACATCTGTTCAGTTGCATGTTCATTTATGATGTCATAAATATCATCAGATGTGATACGACCTAGTAAAACACCATATTGATTTGTTACAGGCATAACTGAAAGGTCATACTCCTCAAAGTAATGAACTACATCTTTTATATTTTCTGTATCTATCGCTTTTCTTGGCTCAAAACTTCTGTTTGTTACTTCTATATTTTCTATAAGTGATTTTTCTCTATCAAAAACCAGTAAATCATCTAAACCTATCGTATATTTTAGTTTATTGTCTTTGTCTGTTATAAAAAGATTTTGAACATTTTCTAGTTCGTTGTCTTGTCTTAGCTTTGCAAATCTTTTTATAACATCTTCAACTGTCTCATCTTTTGTAGCAACAAAAACTTCAAGTTGCATATGAGCACCAGCTTCATCTTCATCATAAGTTTGAAGCTTTTGTATCTCTTGCTTATCATCTTCGTGTAGTTTTTCAAAAACTTCACCTGCGATATTTTCATCTACATCTTCAAGCTCTTGCATAAACTCTAGTTGGTCATCTGATTCTAGTTCAGTTATAGCTACACCTAACTCTTCTACACTTAGATGTTCAACTACATCATCAAAATACCTATCTGGTAAAGATAGTGCAACATCTCCAACCAAATCAGATGGAACAAGTTTTATAGCTTCTGCAAAATCTTCATCGTTTAACTCTTTTAGTATTTTTGCTATATCTGATGGATGAAGTTCACTTACTTCATGAGAGTCTAAATATTCTTTTAATTTATTCATTTTTACTACCCTCCTAGTAAAATACAGCTAACCAAATGGTCTCTACATCTGGTTTAGTCCATGATACTTTATGTTTTTTATGTGCTGGTATATCTATATACTCACCACTTTTAAGATGCACTTGCTTCTCATCTTCAAAAGACAAAATAGCCTCACCTTTTAAAACCATAACCCATTCATTTTTATCTTGGTCATACCAACCAGACTTTGGAGATGTATGACCTTTTGAGATTATCTTCTCTATCGTTACATTTTTAGATACTAAAATCTCTTCAAAAAACTCATCTGTTAAGTCTTTTGCAATATTACTAAAAAAATCTGCTTTTTGCATCATTTATCTTTTAAACTCTTATAAACTATACCATTTTCCCTTTTTCCAACAGTTAAGACAAGAACAACTATCTGTTCATCTTTTACCTCATAAACAAGTCTAAAACCACTACTTCTTAACTTGATTTTGTATATATCATTATATCCACTAAGTTTATCTTTTTGTACTCTTGGATTTTCAAGTCTTTCTTTTAGCTTTTTATTTAACTGTGTTTTTATACTTGAATCTAATTTTTTATACTCTTTATCTGATATAGGTGTAAATTTTAATCTATAAATCATCTATCGATACTTCTATAAGTTCATCTTCATTATAGTTCAATCTTTCTTCAACTATCTCTCTTA
>CAZSWW010000052.1:0-7886 GCA_964611265.1 uncultured Sulfurimonas sp.
ACACTATAATAACACTAAAAAATAATGGAGACTATATAGAAATATGCTGTTATACATACATATCCCTTTTTGTGATTCAAAATGTTCATATTGTGCTTTTAACTCTTATGTTGATAAATTCCACCTAAAACAAAGTTATATGGATGCTTTACTTATTCAACTAAGATACGAACTAAACAGATTTCATCCTTTAAAAAATTCTATAGAATCTGTCTTTATAGGTGGTGGTACTCCATCTACTATACCTCCTAAACTTTATGAACCACTTTTTGAAATGATAAAACCATATTTAAAACAAGATGTTGAGATAACTTCAGAAGCAAATCCAAACAGTGCATCTTATCAATGGCTATATGGTATGAAAGAACTGGGTGTAAATCGCATCAGTTTTGGGGTGCAAAGTTTTAACGATGAAAAACTAAAACTACTTAACCGTTCACATAGTTCTAAACAAGCTAAACAAGCTCTAAAAGATGCTAAAAAAGTTGGATTTGAAAACATCTCTTTAGACATTATATATGCAACTTTAGGCGATACAAAAGAACTTTTAGACCATGACTTAAAAACTGCATTTTCACTACCTATAAACCATATAAGTGCATATGCTCTAACCATCGAAGAGAACACCCCTTTTGAGAAAAAACCACAAATGTCAAATGAAAAGCTAGAACTTACAAACTATATATTTGACCTCATCTCTAAAAATGGGTTTGAACAATACGAGATAAGTAATTTTGGGTCATATAAAAGCATCCATAATTTAGGGTATTGGAGATATAAAGATTATATAGGTTTAGGAAGTGGAGCTGTTGGTAAGCTTGGTTTAGAAAGATTTTACCCTACTATAGTCATAGAAGATTATATAAAAAACCCACTAAACATCAAAGTGGAAACTTTAACAAAAGAAGACAAAAAAATAGAACAAATTTTCTTAGGGCTTCGTTCCTCTGTTGGTATTAATAAAAATATTTTAAATCAAGATGAACTAAAAAGAGTAGATATTTTGTTAGAAGAAAAAAAATTGTTCAAAAAAAACGACATTTTTTATAACTATGATTTTTTATTGGCAGATGAGATAGCACTGTACTTAACCAACTAAAAATAAAGTAAACAAAACCATTAGTTAAATTTAGTTAAAATCAACTTATGAAAAAAATATTAATGATTGAAGATGACTTAGAATTAGCAGAGATACTTACAGAGTATCTTGAGCAATTTGAGTTTGAGGTTATCACAGAAGATGACCCTTTTAAAGCTGTAAGTATATTGAAACTAGAAAAATTTGACTTAGTAATCTTAGATTTAACATTACCAGGTATGGATGGTTTAGAGGTTTGTGAAGCTATCCGTGAGAGACAAGATATACCTATAATCATCTCTAGTGCTAGAAGTGATGTGACAGATAAGATAAAAGCACTTGAACTTGGTGCTGATGATTATATGCCAAAACCTTATGACCCTCGTGAACTTGAGGCTAGGATACACTCAGTTCTTAGACGGTACGAAGCTAAAACAGAAGCAAAAGAGGAGTCAAAAAGTGACTTCAAATGTGACAAATCAACTATGAATATCACATATAAAGGTCGCAATATTGACCTAACAAATGCAGAGTTTGGCATCCTTTCTTATATGATAGCAAAACAGGGTTTAGTGGTGTCTCGTGAAGACCTTATACACAATGTAAATGCTATAAATGAAGATTCATCAAACAAAAGTATAGATGTTATGGTTGGTAGAATCAGAAGTAAACTAGGAGACAAGTCACTTATAGAGTCAGTTCGTGGAGTAGGATACAAACTACTTAAATGATAAAGTTTATAAAACAACATTCTGTTTTAATAACGGTACTTTTTGCATTAACCGTAACTGTAATTAGTGTTACTTATGTCTTTATAGAGTTTTATAAAATCAATAAGAGTCAATATGTAGACAATATATTTGCCAAACATTCTGTTATAACTCAAATATATAGAGACCATAGACAAAAGCATAACTCTGAAGTTATGCTTGAAGCAAATCTTGCTGTTTACAAACTTCTTATAGAAAAAGAGAAGTATATTGTAGATATGGTTTTAAACAATGGTGATATACTCAAAAGTGATGGTTTTAAAAATATAGACAAAAGTATGACACTTGACAACAAAGGTTTTTTCACCTCTATAGTGGTTTCAGACCTAAAAGCTAGTATGATAGAGTTACATGGGCATATATACTTCTATATACAAACTCCTGATGCTTCTGTACTTGTTAAAGATGAAAAGTTAAAACCATACAGACCTTGGAACTTACTTTACTCTTATGCAACTATTGTTTTTGTGATTTTTTTATCATTTTTTATCATTTTACAGAAGTTAAGACCACTTATACTACTCAGAAGAAAGATAGCAGAGTTTGGTGATGGGGATTTGAGTATATCTTTTAAAGTAAAAGGTTCAGATGAGATAGCACTTGTAGCAAATGAACTAGAAGCTACAAAGGAAAAAATCAATATTATTTTAGAATCTCGTACATTATTTTTAAGAAATTTAATGCATGAGTTAAAAACACCTATAGCAAAAGGTACTATAGCTACTCAGATGCTCTCTTCTGAAAAACAGAAAAAAAGGTTTACTTCTATCTTTTCAAGACTTGAGTCACTTGTAACAGAGTTTGCTCTTATAGAAGAGGTTACAAGTATAAACGATAAGAAAAATTTTAAAGAGTATAGACTTGTAGATGTTATAGATGAAGCTATAGATATGGCTATGATAGATGGGGCAAGTATTTGTATAGACCTACCAGCTGGTAAGATGATAAAAGTAGATTATCATATGTATGCAACAGCCATAAAAAACATGATAGACAACGGCATCAAATACTCAACAGACAAAAAAGTAAAGATTTTAATGTTAAATGGTGAACTATTATTTGAGAGTAAAGGTGAGTGTATTGCTCACCCTTTGAGGTACTATATAGAACCATTTACAACAGCTAACCCATCTAAAAATAGTTTTGGATTAGGTTTGTATCTTGTTGATTCTATCTTAAAAGCACATGACCAAGTGTTAGCACACCAATATGTAAATGGGGTAAATAGATTTATATTTGCATAAGTAAAAGTAAGTAAAATGGTGTTATGGATAAACAAGATAAATTATTTAAGATATTTTTACTATTGCTTTTTATCGCATTATCTTTTATATCTGGGTGGATGAGCCATCCATCTTTAGATAAAAAAACTCCAAAGTTATCTACTTTGGATAAAATAAAACAAACTAAAAAACTAAAAGTTGTTCTTTTAAACTCCCCATCTACTTACTACATAGGCTTAAATTCTCCAGAGGGTTTTGAGTATGATTTACTAAACTCTTATGCTAAACACCTTGGTGTAGAGTTAGATATAGTGGTGGTAAATACTATAAATGAAGCTATAAAATTTAGCAATGACCCATCTATACATATCATTTCATCAGCTTTGGCAAAAACAAAAAATCGTATAAAAAAGTTTAACTTTGGTCCATCATATTTTGAAGTACATGAGCAAGTTGTTTGTAACCGTAGTATGATAGCAAAAGGTACATTTCCAAGAGATATAGATGGACTAAAGGGTCTTAGTATAACAGTTGGAGAGGGTACAAGCTATAGCGATACTATAAAAGAGTTACAAGATGATGGTTATGATATAAATATGACTTTAACAACTGAACTATCTACTGAAGAGTTACTCCAAGATGTAGCATCTCATAAGATAGATTGTACAGTTGCTGATTCAAATATATTTGCCATAAACCAAAGATACTACCCTGAGATAGCATTAGCCTTTGCTATAAGTGGTTCACAACAACTAGCATGGGTTTTAGCAAAAGATGCTAAAGAGTTAGAGGTAGATATGTATACATGGTTAAATGAGTTTAACCAAAGTGGAAAACTTATAGCACTAAAAGACCACTACTATAGTTATGCATCTTTTTTTAACTACTATGACACAACTATGTTTTATAAACGGATAAAATCAAGACTACCAAGGTATGAAAAATATTTTAAACTATATGCAAAAAAGTATGGTTTTGATTGGGAACTTATAGCAGCTCAATCTTACCAAGAATCACATTGGAACTCTAAAGCTAAAAGTTTTACAGGGGTACGAGGTCTTATGATGCTAACTAAACATACAGCAAAACTCTTAGGTGTAAAAAATAGACTTAGTCCAAAACAAAGTATAAAAGGTGGAGTAAGACATCTAAGACAGATGCTAAAAAATGTACCAAAAGATGTAGAAGGTGAAGATAGAATAAAATTTGCACTAGCTGCTTATAACATAGGTATGGGGCATATACTAGATGCAAGAAAATTAGCAAAAAAAATGAATCTAAACCAAAGTATTTGGAGTGATTTGAAAAAGGTATTACCATTGTTATCTCAAAAAAGATATTATAAAACTTTAAAACATGGTTATGCTCGTGGTAATGAACCAGTAAGATATGTAGAGTCTATATATGACTATAAAAATATTTTACAAAATATAAATAAACAAGATAAAAAATGAGTAGATTGATAGCTAAAGTATCTAAAATAGAGAGTTGTGATAATCTTCATATAGTTAAGTTTGAGTTTAAAGATGCTATTTTAACTATGATGAGTTTAGAGTTAAGTGATACTGTAAAAGTTGGTGCTATGGTTGTTTTAGTGGTTAAGCCAACACATATAGGTCTAGCTAAAGGTGTTGTTGGAAATCTAAGTTACTCAAATCAGTTAAGTTGTCAAATCAACTCTATACAAAACGGTAAACTTTTAAGTAATATAACTTTAAAATTAGAAGATGATATATTGTTAGAATCTATAATCACAAAAGATTCAGCTTATAGACTAGGTTTAAAAGAAACAGATGAAGTGACAGCGATTATAAAGGCAAGTGATATATCGATATCAGAGGTAGTTGATGTTTGATGTTTTAACTAACCTAGATTTTGAACCATTTTTACTATCTTTTAAACTTGCTAGTTTAACTACTACAATACTGTTTTTTTTTAGTGTACCATTATCTTGGTACTTATCTCAAACAAAATCAAAACTAAAACCTTTTTTAGAAGCTATAACAGCATTGCCTATAGTTTTACCACCATCAGTTTTAGGTTTTTATATACTAGTAGTTCTTTCTCAAAATTCCCCAATTGGTAGTTTTTTTCAAGATGTTTTCGGGGTAGAGTTGATTTTTAATTTTACTGGTTTAGTAGTAGCTAGTTGTTTTTACTCACTACCTTTTATGGTGCAACCACTACAAGGTGGATTTGAATCTTTAGATAAAAATATGTTAGAAGCTAGTTATATAAGTGGAAAAAGTAAGTTTGAAACAGTTTTAAAAGTAGCATTACCAAACATAAAACCAGCACTTTTAACAGCTATTATCATAACATTTGCCCATACTATTGGTGAGTTTGGTGTTGTACTTATGGTTGGTGGAAGTATCCCAGAGGAAACAAAAGTAGCATCTGTTGCTATATATGAGATGGTAGAGATTATGGACTATACATCTGCACATATATATAGTGGTATTATGGTTGGTATAAGTTTTTTTATACTTTTAGGGGTTTATCTTTTTAATGGAAAAGTAAATCGTGATAACTTTTGATATAATTAGTACAAAAATATTTAAAGTACAAAAACTATGAAAAAAACATTTAAATGGGATGATTACTCAGACCAACCAGCGATTATAGAAGATAGAGCATTTAAAAAAAAGATGAGAAAAAAAGAGTTTGTATCTTTAGTTAAAACTATCATCACTTCACTTGTTATACTCCCTTTATCTACTATGATGATGCCTTATGTAAAAAGAAAAGAGATTAAATCTAGTGATTTTTTTAGTGTTGGTGTTGATTTTGAAAGAGAACCACAAAAAGCACTTGAATTTTTAGATGAGTTAAATGTAGATAAAGTTCTTCTTCGTTTTAAGTTATGGGAGATGGATTCTTTAGATGAGTTAAAATCTTTTGTAGAAAAATTAGATGGCAAAAAAATCATCCTAAAAGTGATGCAAGATAGGGAAAATATAGAAAACTTAGAACTTTTTAGAACAAATCTTCAAACTGTATTTAAAACTTTAGGAACTAGCATCGAAACTTATGAGATAGGCACAACTATAAACCGTGCAAAATGGGGCTTTTTCTCAGTAGATGAATACTCTAAGTTTTATAAAATTGCTTACGATTTAAGAGAGAAAGAGTTTGCATCTTTAACGCTTATAGGTAGTGGGGTTATCGACTTTGAGTACCATTTTACAGCACATACACTTTTTAACTTTTTTAACTATAAGTATGATGGCATCTCTTCACTTTTATATGTAGATAGACGGGGAGCTCCTGAACATACCCAACTAGGTTTTAATCTTTCAGATAAGATAGCACTACTTAGCACTATGGTTTGGCTTAGTCCAAAAACTAAAAACATACTTCATATAACTGAAACAAACTATCCACTAAGTAACACTGCACCCTATGCACCAACAAGTGAACATGAATGCATCTCTGAAGAGTTATATGCTGACTTTATGCTCCGTTACTATCTTTTAGCTTTTGCATCTCAACAAGTAGATAGTGTGTCATGGCATCAGCTTATGGCTAAAGGTTATGGACTTGTAAACGATGTTGATGGGATGCAAAAAAGGGAAGCTTATTTTGTATATAGATTTATGGTAAAAAATCTTAAAAATGCTCAATTTTTAAGGCTTGATATAAAACGGGATTATTACATACTACAGTTTTTAGTAGATGATAAACTTTTACAAATCCATTGGAGTTTAAAAGATACAACTTTAAAAAATGAAGATTTTTTTGAAGTTTATTCAAGTGCTGGAGATAGGATAGTAGATGAAACATTAGAGATAGGCTCATCACCACTTTACATCTACATAACAAAAGAGGTTGGAGAGAAGGTGAACTGTATATGAAGATTTTGATTATTTTACCAAACTGGTTAGGTGATGCTGTTATGACTACACCTGCAATAGAACTTTTAGCATCACATTATCCTGATGCAAGATTTACATTTGTTGGTTCTTATGTTAGCATTGAGGCACTAAAACATCATCCTTTTTGTGAAAAAACAATAGTTGATGAAACTAAAAAAGCTAAAAATAGATTTGTAGCTACTTATAAACTAGCAAAAGAGTTAGGTGAATTTCATCTAGCTATAACTTTTAGAAATCAACTTCACTCATCTTTACTTTTAAGGTTTACAAAAACTGTTGTTTGTGTTGCAAGAGCATCTTGGCACTCTATGTTTTTACTCTCTCATACTCCTAAAATACCAACAAACCAACACCTAGTAAAACAGTATGCACAACTAGCTATGGTAGATGTTGATGGTTATGATGAAAAAACTATACAACATTTAAAACTCTACATAGAACCTAAAAAATTTGATAAACCAACTTTAGGTATAAATGCAGGAGCAACCTATGGAAGTGCAAAACGGTGGTATCCAGAGCGATTTGCTAAAGTTGCATCGCAGTTTAGCCATAAACACGACATCATAATATTTGGTGGACCAACTGAGGTTGAGATGGCTAAAGAGATAGAGCAAAATCTTATAACTTTAGGTGTAAAAAACTACACAAATCTAGCAGGAAAAACAAACATAAATGAACTTTGTGCAAACATAGGTGGATGTTCCCTTTTTATCACAAATGACAGTGGTCCTATGCATATAGCATCAGCTTATCAAGTACCAACTGTAGCGATATTTGGACCAACAAGACATAAAGAAACAAGCCAATGGATGAATGAAAAAGGTGTTATCGTTAGACATGAGATGGAGTGTAGTCCATGTATGAAAAGGGAGTGTCCTTTAAAACATCATGAGTGTATGAAAAGTATAACAGCAGATGAAGTTATACAAAAAATCAAAAA
>CAZSWW010000053.1:0-7869 GCA_964611265.1 uncultured Sulfurimonas sp.
TAGAGGTGATATTTGGTTAAAATTATTTCCAGAGGAAGCTCCAAATACGGTAGCAAATTTTGCTCATTTAGCAAATACAGGTTTTTACAATGACTTAACTTTTCACCGTGTAATTCCAGGTTTTATGGCACAAGGTGGTTGTCCAACGGGAACTGGTACTGGTGGACCAGAATGGGCTATAAAATGTGAAACAAGTACAAATACTTCTGTTCATAGACCAGGTACACTATCTATGGCTCATGCAGGACCAGATACAGGTGGAAGCCAATTTTTCATAACTTTTGTAGACACTCCACACCTAGACGGTGTTCATACAGTTTTTGGTGCTATTGAAGAGGATGATGAAGAGAGTTTTAAAGTTCTTTCTCAGATTCAAGGTCAAGATGCTATAAACTCTATAGAAGTAGTAGAAGCTAAATAATTTTTATAGATATATATAAGGTAAGATTAAAACCTTATCTTATATATCTAGTTCCGTTTTTACACAATTTCTACCACTATCTTTTGCCAAATAAAGTGCTTTATCAGCCCTATCTACAACATCTTCCATACTTTCACCCTCTTTAACTTCAGCAACTCCAAAACTTGCACTCACTTTACCAACAACATCAATTTCTAACTCTTCGATACTTTTTCTTATTTTTTCAGCAATCATATTTGCTATATCTAATGGAGCAGTAGGTAGTATAGCAACAAACTCTTCACCACCCCATCTGCATATAATATCTATATTTCGCAATGTTCTTAAAAGTGTATGTGATATTTGTATAAGAACTTGGTCTCCTCTGTTATGACCATAAGTATCATTTACTTTTTTGAAAAAATCTATATCTAAAAGTATTAAAGACATTTTATTGTGTCTTTGAATCATAGATGTATATGAAGATATATAAAGTTCAGAAAATTTATATCTGTTATATAAACCAGTCAATGAATCTGTTGATGCTAATGTTTCAAATTTTTTATTTTTATTTTCTAAAATAGCATTTATCTCATTCAATTCTTCTTGATGCTCTTTCATTAAAAGAGTCCATCTTGAATACGATAGAGAAATTAGTTCTTTTTGAGATACAACACCATATATATCTCCATTATCTTCAACAACTATTACTCTTTTATAATGATTTTGTTTTAGAAAATTTAGAGCTTTTTTTATAGATGAATTTTTATTTATAGTATCTACTGGAGATGACATATAATTTTCTACAGATAAAGAAAGGTCACTATTGTTATTTAAAATTTTCATAACATCTTTGGTTGTTAGTACACCTATTGGTTTTGAATCTTCAACAACAATCACATGATCATTAGTCTCATTTATCATATTTTCTAATAACTTATATGTTTTAGTCTCTTTCCCTACAAGTTTCATTCTACGACCATATTTTAAAAAACTTGATAACCGATAATTATCCATCAAAGTATCAGGGTCGATATTACTGATAATATCAGTATGTGTTATAAGACCATAAAATGTATCATCTTTATTTAAGACACAAATATGTTCTACAGAGTTGTTAAGATAGTCAATAGTATCTAAAACATTTTTATCTTTATCAATAGTTGGTATTTTTGAAAGATTTAAATTTTGTAATTTTGTATCAATCGTTTGTTTATCTTTTTTAAGATTTAATATATCTACAACAGTTAAAATTCGGAAACAATCACCATCAACAACGATAGCATTCCGATGATTTTCTTGTAACATTAGATCTAATGCTTCTTTAACAAAACACTTAATACTAATCAGTATAACAGATGTAGTAGCGATATCTTTAACAAGTGGAAATTTCATCAATTCTCTTTTTTTCAATATTAAATTTATTATAACAACTAATCTATAAAATTAAGATAATAAATACTATAATTATAATGAATTATAATTTAGGGGTACAAATGCTTGTTCATATTTGCTGTAGTGTTGATAGCCACTTTTTTTTACAAAAACTACAAAATGATTATCCGACTAAAAAGCTTATTGGTTTTTTTTATGATCCAAATATCCATCCTTATTCTGAGTATAAACTTCGTTTACTAGATGTAAAAAACTCTTGTAAAAAACTTGGTATTGAGTTACTAGAGGGTGAATATGATTTTGAAAACTGGATAGAAGCTGTTAAAGGGTTAGAAAATGAACCTGAAAAGGGTAAAAGATGCGAAGTATGTTTTGATAAAAGATTTGAAGTATCTGCAAATAAAGCACTAGAGTTAGGTGAAAAAAGCTTTACAACTACATTGCTTGTTAGTCCATTAAAATCTCAAGAACAATTAAAACAAAGTGGGGAAATCTTTTTTAAAAAACATGGTATTGAGTTTATAACAGTTGACTATCGTTCAAATGGTGGAACTCAAGATCAAAGTCGTGTAACAAAAGAGGAACAACTTTATAGACAAGATTACTGTGGATGCTTGTATGGTCTTACTATGCAAAGAAAACAACAAAATCGTCTTATGGATGAGATGTTTTCTCCTATTTCTAACTCACTATTACCAGCTTCTATAGAGGAAAGAATAAAATTTTATACAAAACGGATAGAACTAGAAGAACAAGGTGTAGATTATAAAATCATAAAACATAAGTTTTTGAACTATCGACAATTTAATTTTAAACTTATAAAAGGTAAAAAAGAGATTATTCCAGCTTATGCACTTTTTTACTCAACTCTAACAAACAAAAAAGCTCAAGGTCGTATAGAGTTTCAAAACAATGATATATACTATTTTAATCGTAATGAAATTGTATTTATAACTTTAAAATTTTATAATTCAAAAATGGGTACTTGCTTTAAAGATATTAATGAACTGATTTTTTCAGAAATTTCTATAGAAGATGAAGTCTTATTAAGAGAAGATATTTTACTCTCAAAATATGATTTAAGCCCTATTATTGTTGTAGATGAAGTTATAAATAACAAATTAAGCATAGAGATAGATGCCATAACTTATGAAGATTCAAAAGAAAGACTAATCATTTTATAATAATAATTTGGGTAAAATAGCCAAAAATATTTACAAGGCTATTATACTATGACTATGGATGTTGTTGAAATACAAAAAATTATACCTCACCGCTACCCTTTTTTACTACTTGACCGTGTTACAGATATACAAAAAGGTGAAAGTCTAATTGGATTTAAAAATGTAACTATTGGCGATAATGTTTTTCAAGGACATTTTCCAGGACATCCTATCTACCCTGGTGTTATGATACTTGAGGGTATGGCACAAGCTGGTGGAATACTTGCATTTAAAAGTATGGGTGATATGACAGAAGAAGAAGCTGCTCAAAAAGTAGTTTATTTTATGAGTATAGATAAAGCTAAGTTTCGTTCACCTGTTAAACCTGGTGATAAACTAGAATACCGTATATCAGTTATCAAAAACAAAGGTGCTATATGGATACTAAAAGGTGAAGCTTTTGTTGATGATAAAATTGTTTCAGAAGCTGAATTAAAAGCAATGATAGTAGATAAATAGGCAATTATATGAATAATATATCTCCTTTAGCTATCATTGAAGATGGTGCTATTATCGGTGAAAATGTAACTATAAAACCATATTGTTTTGTATCTGGACAAAGCACCATTGGTGATGGTACTGTAATAGACCAAAACAGTTGTATATATGGTAAAACAACTATTGGTAAAAATAACCATATTTTTTCCCATGCAGTTATAGGTTCTATCCCTCAAGATTTGAAGTTTAATGGTGAAGATGTTGAACTAATTATTGGTGATAACAACACTATAAGAGAATTTACACTTTTTAACCCAGGAACACATGGTGGAGGGGCTAAAACTATTATAGGTTCACACAATCTTTTTATGGGTTATGTTCACATAGGGCATGATGTTATCATAGGAAATCATTGTATTTTAGCAAATGCTGCTACTTTGGCTGGTCATGTAGAAGTTGGAGATTATACTGTTATCGGTGGTATGACACCTATTCATCAATTTGTTCATATTGGTAGTTATGCTATGGTTGGTGGAGCAAGTGCATTAGCACAAGATGTACCACCATTTTGTATGGCTGAGGGTAATCGAGCTACACTTAGAGGATTAAACCTAACTGGTCTTAGAAGAAATTTAGATAGAAGTGATATAGATGCACTAAAATCAACATATAGAGAACTTTTTGAATCTGGTAAACCTTTAAAAGATAAAGCGAATGAACTACTAGAAAATACTAAAAATCATTTTGTTGAAGAGCTTTGTAATTTTGTTCTAAAAACAAAAAGGGGAATTCCCTATGATAGAAAAAATAAAAATTAGGAATATTTTAAAATGATAAATAGACAATGTAGCTTTTGTAATGTAAGTGAAAGTGAAGAAAATCCACTAATAGCAGGTAATGGAATTTACATTTGTAAAAATTGTATTTTTTCAGCTTATAAACTTATGTTTGGAGATGAAAGTCCATCATCAGCAAAAGATGAAGAATTACTTGAAGCTGTAGAAAACTTAATGACTCCAAAAGAGTTAAACAACTTTTTAGGTGATTATGTTATAGGTCAAGAAAGAGCAAGAAAACTTATAAGTGTAGCTGTTTATAACCATTATAAAAGAATTTTCAAAACTGATACAACTTCTGATGATGATACAGAGATAGCAAAATCAAATGTACTTCTTATAGGACCAACAGGTAGTGGTAAAACACTTATGGCTCAAACTATAGCTAGAGTTTTAAATGTTCCTATAGCCATAGCAGATGCGACAAGTCTAACTGAAGCTGGTTATGTTGGTGAAGATGTTGAAAATATATTAACAAAACTTATCCAAGCTGCAGATGGCGACATAAAAAAAGCTGAACAAGGCATCGTTTTTATAGATGAAGTAGATAAAGTATCTCGCATGAGTGAAAACCGTTCTATCACTCGTGATGTTTCAGGTGAAGGTGTTCAACAAGCTTTACTTAAAATCATAGAGGGTGCAGATGTAAACATCCCACCAAAAGGTGGACGAAAACATCCAAACCAAGAATTTACTTCTATAAATACTACTGGAATATTGTTTATTTGTGGTGGTGCTTTTGATGGTCTTGATGAGATTTTAAAGAAAAAACAAGGTAAAAATGTTTTAGGATTTGGACAAGAAAAAAAGACAAAAAAAGAGCAAGAAACAACTTACGATATGGTTGAACCAGATGATTTAGTTTCTTATGGACTTATACCTGAACTTGTTGGTCGTTTACCTATCATAGCATCATTAAATGAGATAAGTGAAGATGATATGGTTCGTATACTTACTGAACCAAAAAATTCACTTATAAAACAGTATAAAAAACTTTTCTCTATAGATAATGTTGAACTTACATTTGAAGAAGATGCACTAAGAGCTATAGCTACAAAATCTATAAAAAGAAAAACAGGTGCAAGAGGGCTTCGTGCAATTTTAGAAGAAAATATGATAGATATAATGTATGAACTTCCTGAGTATGAGGGTTATGAAGTAGTTATAACAAAAGAAGTTATAGAAAATGGTGCTGAACCAATGTATATAAAAAAACAAATTAAAAAAACTGCATAAGGTAAAAAAATAAAATGATTTTCAACAAACTTATAGGACTATTTTCAAATGATTTATCCATAGATTTAGGAACTGCCAACACTATCGTTATAGCAAAAGGGAAAGGTATCATCATAAATGAACCGTCTGTTGTTGCTGTAAAAACTGAAAGATATGGACATCAAAGTGTTTTAGCTGTTGGTAGAGAAGCCAAAAATATGGTTGGTAAAACACCAGGTAATATCAAAGCTATCCGTCCTATGAGAGATGGTGTTATTGCCGATTTTGATATGACAGAAAAAATGATAAGAAAGTTTGTTGAAAAAGCTCATGGTCGTTCATCTTTAATCTCTCCTCGTATCATTATATGTGTACCTTATGGACTTACTCAAGTTGAGAGAAAAGCTGTTCGTGAATCTGCTTTAAGTGCAGGAGCAAGAGAGGTATTTCTTATAGAAGAACCTATGGCTGCTGCTATTGGTGCAGGGATAGAGATCCGTGAACCACAAGGTAACTTAGTTGTAGATATTGGTGGTGGTACTACTGAGATAGGTGTTGTTTCACTAGGTGGTTTAGTTTTATCTAAGTCTATCCGTACAGCTGGTGATAAGATAGACCAAGGCATCATTAATTATATAAGAAAAAAATACAATCTTCTTATTGGTGAAAGAGTTGCTGAAGAGATAAAAATTGCTATTGGTACAGCAACAGAATTAAATGAAGAGTTGTTTATGACAGTTACTGGTCGTGACCAAGTTGAGGGTCTTTTAAATTCAGTTGAGCTAACAAGTGAAGATGCTAGAGAAGCTATGGCTGAACCGTTAAAAGAGATAGCAGAAGCACTAAGAGATGTACTAGAACAGATGCCACCTGACTTAGCTGGTGATATTGTAAATCATGGTATCATCTTAACTGGTGGTGGAGCATTGATTCGCCAACTTGACAAATACCTTTCAGATCTTGTAAAAATCCCAGTATTTGTAGCAGATGAACCACTTTTAGCAGTAGCTAGAGGTACTGGTCGTGCTTTAGAAGAGATAGACTTACTACAAGAACTTTTCGAAAATGAATAAGGGGCTTTACAGCTTTTTATTTATTTTTATTGTACTATTTATAGGTACTTTGTACTATTCTACTACCGTTCAAGCACCAATCATAAGCACATTAAATCTAATTAAAATCAATTTTCATAAATCTGTTGAATTTGTTGAATATAAACTTCAAAAGCATACTTTTCAAGCTAATCAGATTGAACAATTACAAGAAAAACTACAAAAATATGAAAAAAACCATCTCATTATGCAAGAACTTGCATCAGAACTTAATGATCTTTTCAACCAAACTCATTCATCTTTAAAAGTAAGTCCAGATGTAGAATTAGTAAGAACTATCTCATATAAAAAATTTGGTGATTTAAATAAGATATGGTTAGATATCCAAGATTATAATGAATCTAAAATATATGGTTTAACATATAAAGAGTTAGTAGCAGGTATAGTGATACCTATAAATGGAAAACCTTTAGGACTACTAAACAAAGATATAAAAAGCACTTATGCCGTTCAAATAGGAAAAAGTAAAGCACCTGGCATCGCTCATGGTAATAACTCTGAATTTCTTGTAGTAAAATTTATACCAGCTTGGTTTAAAATAAAAGAAGATGATATGGTCATAACTTCTGGACTAGACCAAATCTTTTTTAAAGGTTTAAAAGTTGGTAGAGTTGTATCTGTTAGTTCCTCTCAAGGTTATCAAAATGCTGTTGTTGAACCTTACTTTAAAGCAAATAATCCTAATTATTTTTATATGATTAAAAAAGTTAAATAACTTTTTATATGCAAAAACAACACGACACAATAGCCACAAGATTAATCATAATCTTAACAAAACTAAACCAAGGTGAAAGATTTACAGTAGATGAACTTGTAGAAGAGTTTAATGTAACTCCAAGAACGATACAAAGAGATTTAAACAATAGGCTGTCATATCTTCCCATCAAAAAAGAAAAAGGTTACTATTTTTTAGAGGAGTATTATCTAGGAAAACTTAACTTTGAAGATATAAAAAACTTTGCTACACTAAGTGGTATAAAAGAGTTGTACCCAAATATGCAAGATAGTTTCATAACAGATATATTAAGTAAAAAGGTAAATCAAGCATACCTTATAAAAGGTCATAATTACGAAGACCTAAGTGGTAAAACAGATGATTTTAAAATCGTTGAATCTAGTATATTAAACACAACAGAGATAACTTTTAACTATAAAGACAAAAAAAGGTTAGTCAAACCGTACAAACTTGTAAACTCCAAAGGCATCTGGTACTTAGCAGGTGTTGAAGATGATACACTTAAAACATTTAG
>CAZSWW010000054.1:0-7868 GCA_964611265.1 uncultured Sulfurimonas sp.
GGTTATATAAAGAGTGTAGAAGAAGAGGTTGCTCTTGTTGGTCAAACAACAGATACATCTACATCAGTAGTTGGTATAGCTATAGCATAGCTGATTTTACCTCTAAGTTTGTTACAGTAACACCGACTTTAGTCGGTATTTGACATCTTTCATCTACCGGTTAAAATCGGTGTTACGGTAACACTGACTTTAGTCGGTTTTATTAGGTAAAAAAACTATTAGTTTTTACCAAAAAACTTATAGTAAAAATCTTTAACAACTCTTAGTTTTACTCTGCTAAGTGCGAGTGAGCCTTTTTGTACTGTGCCACTTGTTAGAGTAGTTCCTGCTGCTATCATAACATCATCTTCTACTGTTACTGGTGCTACAAGCTGAGTATCACTCCCCACAAAAACATTTTTACCTATGATGGTTTTGTATTTTTTTATACCATCATAGTTACAAGTGATAGTTCCTGCTCCTATGTTTGTTCCCTCATCTATCTCAGCATCACCTAGATAGCTAAGATGACCAGCTTTTACACCTTTTAAGTTACTTTTTTTAACCTCTACAAAGTTTCCTATATGTGTACTTTCTATGTTTGAAGTAGGGCGAATATGTGCTAATGGTCCTATATCTGAGTTTATGATTTTTGAATCTTCAACGATGCTACCAGCTTTTATATGTGAGTTTTCTATCACAGTATCACCAGTTATACGGCATCCATTTTCAACTATACATTCACCTTTAAAAACTACATTTTCTTCTATATATATAGTTGATGGTAGTTGCATAGTTACACCATCATTCATCCATCTTTCTTTTATGCTGTTTTGCATTATAACTTCTGCATCACTTAAATCTTTTTTAGAGTTTACACCTTTAAAATTTTCCTCATTTACTAAAAGAGGGACTATCTTTAAGTTATCTTTTTTTGTCATTGAGATAACATCTGTCAAATAAAACTCTTTTTGAGCATTGTCATTATTAAGTAATGGTATGTATTTTTCTATAATATTTTTGGAAAAGGCATATATACCAGCATTTACAGTTGTTACTTTTAATTCATCTTCTGAAGCATCTTTTTGTTCAACTATAGATTGTACTTGATTATCATCTATGATAACACGACCATAACCAGTAGGATTATTTAGGTCAAATATAGACATAATCACATCTGCTTTGGTATCTAAGAAACCTTGAAGTGCTTGAGCTGTTATAAGGGGCATATCACCATTTAAAACTAAAACTTTTTCATTTTTTGGTTTTACATTTTTCATAGCACCACCAGTTCCTGGAAAGTTGTCTGCATCTTGAACTATAAAAGTTATGTCATCAAAAAAACTACTCATCTGTTTTATAACTTCATCTTTTTGATGTGCTACAACAACAGAAATATCGTTAGAAATCTCCTTAGAAGTTTTAATAATATGATAAAGCATAGGCTTACCGCAAATTGAGTGTAAAACTTTTGCTTTTGTAGATTTCATACGGCTACCTTTACCAGCAGCGAGAATAACTATGCTTATTTTGTTTTTATCCATTAGTAAATACCTTTTAATTAGATTATATTTTGAAATTATAGCAAAATTGTGGTATTATAAGCCCATAATTTTTTATAAATATTTATAAGGTAAGTGGATGGATTTAGGTACAGTCATTGGTTTAGTTTTAATTCTTGCTCTTTTATTTGGATCAATGGCAATGGGTGTTGGTATAGGTGCATATCTTGATGTACCATCATTTCTAATTGTTGTAGGTGGTTCTATTGGTGCATTGATGGTTTCATTTAAACCTGTTCAGATGAAACAGTTTACAAAAATATTTATGATAGCTATCAAACCACCAGAAACAGATAAACCGGAACTTATTAAAAAGCTTGTTGAGTTTGCTACTAAAGCTAGAAAAGATGGTATTTTAGCCTTAGAGGGTGATGTAAACAATGAAGAAGATGAGTTTTTGAAAAAAGGTTTATCGATGGCGATAGATGGTAATGAACCAGATACTATTCGTGATTTGTTAGAGATAGATATGGAACAAACAAGCACTAGACATAAGATTCATGCCTCTATATTTAACCAATGGTCAGGTCTTGCTGGTGCTATGGGTATGATTGGTACACTTATTGGGCTTGTTGCTATGCTTTTAAATATGGCTGATCCTGCAGCTATTGGTCCATCTATGGCAGTTGCACTACTTACAACCATGTATGGTGCGATGATTGGTAATATTTTTGGTGCTCCTATCTCAAATATATTACTTATTAGAAATGATGATGAAACTTTGGTAAAAGAGATGATTTTAACAGGGATTATGTCTATTCAAAGTGGTGATGCTCCTAGGGTTTTAGAAGCTAAACTTCTTGTGTTTTTAGCACCACCTGAGAGGGTTAGTCAGTTTGATTAGGAACTATAATGGGTAAACAAAAATGTCCTGAATGTGAAGAGTGTCTTCCGGCATGGCTTGCAGCCTTTGGAGATTTGATGTCTCTTCTTTTATGCTTTTTCGTTTTACTTCTTTCTATGGCAACCATGGATGCTAAAAAGATTTCTGAGGCTATAGGTTCACTCTCAGGAGCGATGAGTGTTTTAGATGGTAGCACCCAAACTGAGGTTTCAATGGAGAGACGATTAAAAGCTACACCTATAGACTCTCAAACAGAAACAAGTGAAATGGTAAACAGAATCACTCAAGCATCTATAGATGCAAATGAGATGATGGAAAAAGGTCATGGACCAACTATATCTGTAGAAGAGGCAGTTGAAGGATTTGTTATAGAACTTCCCTCAGCATTACTTTTTAAACCAGGTAGTGCAACTATAACAAATGAAGATGCACTTTTGTTTTTAAAAAGGATTGCACTTATTGTTGATGAATTACCAAACAATCTTCAGGTAAATGTGCAAGGTCATACAGATAACCTAGGTCCAAGTAAAGATTCACCATTTAAAGATAACTGGGAACTTTCGTCTGCTAGAGCTATAGCTGTTTTACATGAGTTACTGATAGATGGTGTTGACCCTAAAAGGATTAGTGCTACAGGTTGTGGAGAGTTTAGTCCAAAGGCTACAAATGCTACAAAAAGTGGTAGGGCAAAAAATCGTAGAGTTGAACTTCACTTTACAGGTAAAAAGTCTGAAGAAGAATCAAAAGTAAAACGATCAATATTAGATAAGTTGTCTGAAAAATAGATGTTGAGATTAATTTTTATATGTGTTAGTATATCTGTTATACTTAGTGCGCAAACAGTACAAATACCTACTATGAATTTTGAACTTGCAGCTCCAAATACACCGGGGCAGTTAGTTAGTTCATTAAATGTTTTAGTTGTTTTAACTCTTTTATTTTTAGCACCTAGTATGGTACTTGTTATGACAACATTTACCCGTTTTATCATAGTATTTGGTTTTTTAAGACAAGCTTTAGGTACACAACAAGTACCACCAACACAGCTTTTGGTGATGTTAGCTATGGTACTTACTTTTTTTGTGATGGAACCAGTTGGTACAAAGGCTTATGAAGCAGGTATAAAGCCTTATATAGCTGAAGAGATAGGTTATGAAGAAGCTTTTGATAAAACAGCTTTACCATTTAAAAACTTTATGATTAGAAACACAAGGGAAAAAGATTTAGCACTTTTTTTTAGAATAAGAAAGATGCAAAATCCTCAAAGTGTAGCAGATGTACCACTTTCAATTATTATCCCAGCATTTGTAATAAGTGAATTAAAAACAGCATTTGAGATAGGGTTTTTACTTTTTTTACCATTTTTAGTAATCGATATGGTTGTAGCATCTATCCTTATGTCTATGGGTATGATGATGCTTCCACCTGTAATGATCTCTTTACCATTTAAGATACTTGTTTTTGTTCTTATTGATGGATGGAATTTACTTATAGGTAATTTAATAGCTAGTATAAAATAGGATGGATATGGATTGTAAATATTTTGGAGAGTGTGGTGCTTGTAGAATTTATGAAGATGGATATGATGGACAATTAAATCAAAAATTAGAATTAAATCAAGATAGATTTAGTAGATTTTATGATGATAAGATAACAGTTTTTACATCACCTGAACAAAATTATCGTTCAAGAAGTGAATTTAAAATATGGCATATAGGTGATGAGATACATTATGCTATGAATCATATAGATAAAAAGGGTGTTGTTCTTATTAAGGAGTGTCCACAAGTTAGTAAATATATAATGCTTTTAATGCCAAAACTTATAGTGGCTATTAAAAATTCTGACATCGGGTATAAACTATTTGGTGTTGATTTTTTAAGTTCTTCTGATGGAGAGATAGTTGTATCTTTAATTTACCATAGACGATTAGATGAAGCATGGGAAGAAAAAGCAAAAGATATTTCAGATAAACTTGGTATATATATCATAGGTAGAAGTCGTAAGCAAAAAGTTGTGATAGGGCAGGATTATATAACTGAAAAATTAAATGTAGATGGTCAGATCTATAAGTTTAATTATATAGAAAATAGTTTTACTCAACCAAACTCTAGTGTTAATGAAAAGATGCTATTTTGGGCTATTAAAAATTTATCTTCTATAGATGGTGATTTATTGGAACTTTATTGTGGAGCTGGTAATTTTACTATACCTTTTTCAAAGATTTTCGATAAAGTTTTAGCTACAGAGATTTCAAAATCATCTATAAATGCAGCAAAAATGAATATGAAATTAAACAATTCACAAAATATTGAATTTGTTCGTATGAGTGTTGAGGAGTTTACAGATGCTCTTGATGGTGTACGAGAATTTAGAAGAATGAAAGATATTAATATAAAAGAGTATAATATAAGTACAATTTTTGTTGATCCACCTAGAAGTGGTATGGATGAAGATTCATGTAGATTTTGTTCACGATATGAACATATTTTATACATATCTTGTAATCCTGAGACATTACAACGAGATTTGGAGATATTAAATACTACACATGAAGTTATAGATATGGCATTGTTTGATCAGTTCCCATATACTCACCATGTAGAGATGGGTGTTAAGTTAAAAAAGAGGAGTTAATAGATGAAGATTTTATTTAGTTTTTTTGTTTTAGTTTCATTGTTACATAGTAGTAGTTCTGAGATAGGTATTATAGAAGAAGTTGTTGATGATATAACACAGTTAAAAAATGATTATAAAGTTTGTAGAGAAGATTTAAAAAATCGTTTTGTAAAAACAGATTATAATGAACTAGAAAAGTATCAAGTTTTATTGAAAAAAGAAAAACTAAAAAATCAAAAGATGCTAGAAGATATGAAATGGTTTACAAAAACTATAGAAACACTTGAAAATGACTTAAATAAAAAGAAAGAGGAACTTTCAAAAGTAAAATTAGTACAAAAGAAGAAAAAGACTATTTTAGTAGATAAAAAACTTCCTAAAAAAGTTGAAACTATTGAGATTATAAAACCTAGCACTTTTCGTCTAAAAAGTGATGCTTTTATCTATGATAAAATTGATGGTACAAAGTTAGATAAATGGAGAAAAAACAGAACATTTACAACAAATATAAAAAGTCAAAACTGGGTTAAAATAACTGGATATTTTGTGAAAAAAACATGGAAAAAGGCACAAAAAGATATGTGGATAAAATCTAGTAGAGTCTTTAAAAGAAATTAGATGAAAAAAATTTTAATTATTGCAGATGGAGAGATAGGGGAACATTTTTTACAGAGGGTTATCAAAACTTATACGAGTGAAAATATATACTATGTTGTACAACCAAAACAAACAGAATTTGAAAATATAAACCATGCTAGGTTTAAGCTTTATGAATTTGACCCAACTAGCTTTTATAAGTTGTCTAACCTTTTAAAAATGGATTTTGTAGAAGTTATTATAACTATGCAGACTCAAATTGATATTGAAAATACTATAAAAAATATTCGTGCTATTAAAGAGAAACTTAGAGTAGTTGTTTTAGATAGTTTTAACATTATCAATGAAGATCCAAATGTTGTACTTATAAATTCAAAAGAGATACTATCTTCTAAGCTTTTAGATTATTTGCCAAATGTTCCTGTAATTGCTCAAAATATAGGGATAGGAGAGGGTGAAATAATGGAAGTTTTAGTTCCATTTGGTAGTTCTTTTGTATATAGGCACATAGGTGTTATTGAACAAAAGAACTGGAAAATAGTAGCTATTTATAGAAATAAAAAGCTCTTACTTCCAACTAGAAGACGGATGATTCAACCAAATGATTTGTTGGTTTTAGTTGGAAATCCATCTGTTTTAAAATCGGTATATCGTTCTATAAAACAAGAAGTTGGGCAGTTTCCAGAACCATTTGGTGCTAATATCTATCTATATATTGATATGAAATTAGTAGATATTAAAAACATTGAAAATTTAGTAAAACAAGCTATTTTTCTACATCAAAAATTTAAACATGAACTTATCATAAAGATTATAAATCCGAGTGATTTTACCATGACACAGTATATTAAAAGTTATAGAAAAAAAAGTATTATTATAGATATTGAATATGATAATTTTGATAATGAGAAATTATTTTACAACGATATAACAAAGTATCATGTTGGTTTAGTGATCGTTGCAAAAGATATGTTTAAACATCATAATATTCGTGCTAGATTATATGAAAGCCGTGTACCAGTGTTAAAGTTATCGGAAAAATCTTTTGAAGATATAAAAGATGTTTCGATTATATTGTCTGAAAATCGTGATTTAGAAAAAGTAGCATCAACTATCTACGATATATCTGAACAACTAGGTTTTAATATAGAACTTTATAATTATATCAGTGAACATCAAGAGGAAAAAGAGCAAGTTATAGAGCATTTTTATAATTTATCAACAATTTTTTCAAAAAGTATTAAAGTTGTAAAAGAGAAACAAAATCCTATTAGAATTTTAAAACAAAAAGATAATTTTATACATATTTTACCATTTACTAGTAAACTAATATCTCGAAAGATATTTTCTTTATTTTCAAATGATAGTGAAAAATTATATCATAAGCTTGATGATTATCATCAAATATTTATACCTATACAATTATAAATTAAAATATTCTCTTAGATGGATATTTATTTTTTAATAAGTATGCATAGTATAGATGGGTATTAGTTTCAGCTTTAGACCCGTAGTTTTCACTCTCTTTATTTTTATATATTAATGTTATTTTATTGTTTGGTGTTTCTTTCCAAGAAACAATATTTGCACCTTTAAAATTTGCTTTAGATATTATCTCAGGAAGTTGTTCAGCACTTAGTAAGATACCTTCTTTTGTTTTTTTATTTGTATCTTTAAATTGTTTTTTAGGTGTTTCAGTTTTATTAAAAACCTCAATCAGCTTATTTGTTAGGTATTCAACAGCATCTTCTTTTGTAATCGCTTCTACAATAATTTGTGAGATGAAGTTTATATCATGTTCAAGTGATACATTTCTTGAGTTGCCAATCTTTGCATCAATATTTTTATGTTCATCTTGATTTGTTAGTTTTATGGTAGCAGGTGTTGCTCTATCAAGTGGAATGACAACTTTAATGTCTAATGTTTCTATCTTGTCAGTTACTTGAACATCTAGTGTATGATCATTTGTTCTTGATCTTATAGATGAGTTTATATGAACATGAGCACTCTTTTGTTTATTTAGGTCATTAGATAAATCTTTTAAATAATTTTGAATATCTTCTGCATACATTTTATAAATCCTATATACCTGAGTTCGACAATAGAATGCCCAAAGATAGGGTAAATAAATGGTGAGATTTTAAAAAATATACTCAAAAACCTAGCCTTAGCTAAGTTAAGAGGATACTTTTTAAAAGATTGCCGTTTAGTTGTTCTATATTTGGGTGTTATATTATCGAACTCAGGTTATATGGGTATATTATAGA
>CAZSWW010000055.1:0-7865 GCA_964611265.1 uncultured Sulfurimonas sp.
TTTTATTTGGTATTTTAGTTTTTCCGTTGTTGATTAATGCACAAACTTTGGTTGTAGATGGAAATCCTAATTGTGGTTCTTTCATTGGTAATATGATGAGTAAAATAATTGGAGGAAAATTTGAAAATTGTAAAAGTTGTGAAGCTAATGGAATCGCTGATAATCCATATTCAACAATACAAAAAGCTATAGATGATGCAAATAATGATGATACTATATCAATATGTGATGAGACTTATGATGAACAAGTTAAAATAATAAACAAAAATAATCTAACAATTAAAAAGAGTGATAGTGCAACTGATAATGTTATAGTTAAAAATTCTGGTGATGTATTTACATTAAATGGTGTAGATGGTATTACAATTGATTCCATGAAAATCGAACAAACAAGTGGTAATGATGGTATATCTGTAAAATCATATTCAAAAGATATTTTGTTAAAAAATATGATAATAACATCTGATTCTGGTGATGGTATAGAAACTTATGGTAGTAATGGAAAGTTTACCATTGAAAACAGTACGATAGAAGCAGAGGATGAGGGTATAGATTTTAGTGGTGTTATTAGTGAAGTTACTATCTCTGATACAAATATAACAACAACAGGAACTGGAGATAACCATGGTGTAAAATCTGAAGAGATTATTAACGATGGTATAACTATAGAAAATACTATCATTGATACTAAAGCTATTGGATTGTATTTTAAAAAAAATGTAAACGGTGGACTTAATATAGTTGATTCAAAGATTAAATCAAAATTAGAATCCTTGGAACTTACCAAGACAGTGAATGGTGGAGTTAACATTACAAATTCAAGTTTTAACTCTACAGAAGATGATTCTATAGATTTTAACAAAAATATAAATGATGGTTTAGATATTAGAGATACAAATATAACAGCTTCTATAAATGCTATGGAGATAGCAGGTGATATAAATGGTGTAGCAACCCTTTCTAATGTTAAAATAGTTTCTTTAGAAAAAGCTTTAGAATTTAGTCAAAAAATAAATAACGGTATTACTATAGAAAATAGTGATTTTGAAGCTAAAACATTTGGTATAGAAATAAATGGTGATATAAATAATGGTATAAATATAACAGATACAATAATAAAAGCACAAGATGGTGAAGCTATATCACTACAAAAAATAAATGGTGGGATTATACTTAATAATGTTACAATAAATTCAAAGTCTTATGGGATTAAGTTAGAGGGTAAGATAAATAATGAAATGACTTTTTCAAATCTTGATATTACATCAAGTGAATCTGATGCTCTGCAGATAGATAAAGAGGTAAAAGATGGTTTTAGCATCAAAAATAGTAAAATAAATGCAAAAGGAAGAGGTTTTGAATTTGTTAAGCAGTTAGATGGTGAACTCAAGATAGATGATGTCAATATTACATCTGGTAGTCATAGTATCTATTTTAAAGATAAAATAAAAAATGGTATTGAGATAAAAAATAGTGATATAAATTCAACATCTGATATAGGTTTATACTTTAATAATCAAGTAAAAGGTTCTTTTAAAATTGATAATTTAACTGTTAATGCTTATAGTAAAGCTATATATATTCAAGAAAAAAATAGCTCACCTGTAATTACAAACTCAACAATTACAAGTTTAAATGATGATGCAATTTATTCAAAAAACAATGGAAGTAGTAAGTTTACTTTAACAAATAATTGTGTTAGAACAAAAAAAGCCGGAAGTTTTTATGCTCTTGATTTAAATACGAATAATACAAAAGCAAAAGTTAGTAAGAACTGTTTTTATGCTTCAGAAGCACATAGGCTAGCTTATGCTAAAAAAGATGGTAATGATATAGATGGTAATTATTGGGATGGTGTTAGTGGAGATTATGTTGATAGTTCTCATCATATAAGTGATACCAATACAATGCAAAGTTGTAACTTAACTTGTTCAGGTAAGGCTATTTTGTTAGCTGATTACCATTTTGATGAGTGTAGTGTTAGTAATGATGCTAACAAAGTAGATGATAATAGTTCAAATGATAACAATGCTACAGCTTTTAGAGATGTAACATCAACTGATGGAAAGATAAATAATGCTTATGATTTTGATGGTGTAGATTTGCCTGATTATGTATCTGTTCCATCAGTTGTTTTAGATGCTAAAACAAACTATAGTCTTTCTATGTGGGTAAAACCAACATCTTTAAATAATAAAGATACTTTTATATCTGCTGAAAAAACTGATGATAACTTAGATGAAATGTTGTTTAGAATATCTAACAATAAAGTGGCTTTTAAACATAAAGGTGATGATGGTGAAGTGTCTTTTGACACAACTATTAGTGATTTTACTCTTAATGAGTGGAACTATATAGCACTAACTAAAAAAGGTAAAGAGGTTTGTTTTTACTTAAATGGTAATGTTAAGGATTGTAAAACTTCAACTTCTGATAATTTTAATTCAGCTTTAGGTGTACTTGATGGTACTTTTATGATAGGTCAAGATAGTGCTGGTGTAGATAAGTATTTTGAAAATGGAAATTTTGAAGGTGCTATAGATGAGGTTAAATTTTTTGAAGGTGCATTATCTGAAGATGAAGTAGATGATATTTACAATAATGAAAAATCTGGTAAAAATTATGATGGAACTACAAGAGATGATGTTATTTGTTCTAAGTGTGTAAAAATAGCTACACCAACTGTAACACCTTTAGAGTTTGAGGGTGCTGAGATAACATTAAACACAACAACACAAAAGCCACATTGGACACATATAGATTTTCAAAAAGCTTTTTCTAGTGTACCTATAGTTTTTGTTTTACCAGAATCAAGAGGAAGTCATCCTGCAACAGTAAGATTAAAAGATATTACAACAACAGGTTTTGATGCTGTTTTTTCTGAACCACAAGGTGAAGATGGTCCACATTTAGGTCAAAATATCAACTATTTGGCAGTAAATGAGGGTATTCATGATATAAACAGTACACGAATACAAGTAGGTAAAGTTAGTACACAAAAAGTTCAACAAGCAAATCAAGGTACTTTAGTTAAAAATGAATGGGAAAATATAGGAGTTAGTTTCGATACTTGTAATCTTTCTGTTGTTGCTCAAATACAGAGTTTAGTTAATGAAACAGGATTAGCTAGTGAAACTGATAATAAAATTATTCGTTCAAAACCATTTCTAACTACTGCTATATCTTCAGATGATGGAGTTCAGTTAGCATTGGAAAGAAGTGAAACAGATGAGGGTTCTATAACAGATGATGAAACAATAGGTTATATGATAGCATTACCAAATACACAAGATAGTGTTGTTGATGATAATAACAATGAAGTACTTTTTGAAACTATAAAAACGGGTGATAAATTTGTAGGTTGGGATGATTCTTGTGAAAAAGTTCATTTTGTAAATTCATATAGTGATACACCATTAGTAGCTGCAAATAAAAATTCGAAAAATGAAAAAGATGGTGGTTGGTTCCGTAGATGTACACTTAATAAAAATGAAATAGGTTTAAAAATAGATGAAGATAGAGATAATAAAGAAAAATATGGAGCTAAAAATCCACCACAAGATTCTGAACGAAACCATATAGCAGAGGTTGGTTCTATATTTGCTTTTTCTGAAAGTATAGTGATTAGAGAGGGTTCAAACGACAATAATTATAGTTTTGATACTTGGGATATAACAAAAAGTACAGAACCAGCGTTAAACAGTAGAGATATACTTACAAAGATAGCAAATGAGTCTTTTGACTTGCATCTATCTGAAGTAAATGCAACTGATTATAATGATGATTTTGATGGAACTGTTTGTTCAGTTGTTTTTGATACTGCTGATAAAACAAAAATCTCGGACTGGGTAGCTAATACTTGGACAAGTTCAGATGATGAAAAACAAAAAGATATATCTTTTACAGTAGATAAAGCTGTAAAAATTGCTAAAGTTTATACATATTGGCATAATGATGGGACTACAAACTGTAGTGGCATCTTTTCTCATGAGAACAATGAAACAAACTCAACAGATGATTTTGCTATAAGACCTAAAGAGTTAGTTATAAGTAGTATAAGTGACTTAAAAGCAGGGGAAGCTTTTACTTTTGAGGTAACAGCAGATACAGATGATTATAATGTTACCTTAGATGTTAATGTTGATCTGAATGATACTTCAAAAACTTGTGATGATAATAGAGCAGATTTCAATTTAACAAGTGTAGATTTTAAAGATGGAGATAGTTCTACAAGTGCAAAGTTTGATGAGGTAGGTATAGTAGATATAAATATAACAGATAAAACTTGGGCAGAAGTAGATAATGACGATACACCTCAAACCTGTGATGCAGGTGGAACTTATGTTTGTAGTAATACTATCCAAGCAAAGATATACCCAGCAAAATTTGGGGTAAATTTTAAAACTCATCCTAATATGGAAAACAATAGTACAACAGATGGTTTCACATATCTGTCTAGTGACTTAAATATGAGTGCATGGTTAAGAAATCTTGATATAAATATAAGTGCTTTAAACAGTGCAGATGAAGTTACTAAAAACTTTGATAAAGAGTGTTATGAAGATTCTGTAAAAATAGACTTTACACTGAATCAACCAAAAGATGATAACTCAAATGATGCAAATCTAACTTATAATCCTGATGATAATGACAAAAGTGATGAATTAGGCTTTGAAAAAGGTTTAGTAGATATAAACAATAGTGATTTTGGTTTTAATTTTACAAGAGTTTATGATAAACCTAGAAATCCATTTTTTGTAGATGGTAATGATTCAAATGTTTCTATAGATGTAGAGGACAACAATCATACAGATGCAAAAGGTAGTGTTGTTAGTGATTTTGATGATAATACCACTTTTTATTATGCTAGAATATCTACAGCAGATAAAGAAACTACAGATAACCCTATAGCACATTTTAGTGAAGTTGAAGTTTATGACAATAATGCTTCTAGTTATGTAAGTGGATTTAAACAAAATTCTATAAACTGGTATGCTAATGCTAAACATAGTGGTGCTTTTGTAACACTTTTAGAGATAGATGCAACTAAAAAATCTACATTAAATGATGTTAAGTTTTCTATTGGTTCTTTTACTACAGATGCTAGTAAAGTAGACTTTAATATATCAAATGATACGAAAGATACTTACCGTATGCATATTAAGATAAAACCTTGGTTTTGGTACTTTCCATCTAGTATAGGTAAAACTTATAATGAAGCTGATGGAAGTGATTGTACTGAGCATCCTTGTTTTGAATATGTGTTGAAAAAAGAAGCAGATTCTAGTGGTGTTAAAAGTGGTGAGTTTACTGGAAGTAATCACGATGTTAAATCTCGTGGTAAATACGAAAAAACTGGTGTTAAGGTTTTTAGATAATGCGAAAAGGTTTAACCCTCATAGAACTTATCTTTTCTATGGTTATTATAGCCATAGTATTTACAGTTATTCCAAAGATGATATTTGCTTCAAATAAAACTCTTGCTTTGAGTGTAAAAGAGGATGGTCTGTATGAGGCTATATCTTTGGTAGGAAGCATCTCTCGGTTACCATGGGATGAAAATACTATAAACTCAGGTGGTAAGATTTTAGGTACTTCTGCTAATACTAATGAATGTTATAGTAGTACAGGTTATAGGATAGGTGGTTTTATAGGTTCTCGTAACTGTATAGATTCTGACTACAATAAATCAACATCAGGTCAAGAAAATGGGGATGATGATTATAACGATATAGATGATTATGTTGATTATGATGAAAATTCTACACAAGGTAGAGATTATAATTTGAAAGTAGATATTATAGACAGTGTAGACAATATAAAGCAGATAAAAGTTATAGTAAAAGGTGGGGCAAAAACTGGAAACTTTCAAACAAGTGTTTTTTACGAATCTGCAAATCTTGGATATATTAAAATCAATAAGAGAGCTTGGTAATGAAACAAAATCCTAAAAAAGCTTTTACACTTATAGAGATGATTATAGTGGTTGTAATATCTGGGGTTTTAGCATCTGGAACTTTTAAAGCTATGGAAGCTTTATATGTTCGTTCTGCTAAGGCTAAAGCTATTACAGACCTATCTATGCAATCCCAAATAGTTCTAAACCAAATCAGTAGGCTTCTTTACAATCGTATCCCAAATACTGTAATAGGCTATGATGGTAGTAGTGCAACAAGCTGTACACCTATAGAAGATATAAATAATGATACATCAAAAGTATTAGAGTGGCTCTCTTTAGATGATGAACAGCTACTAAGTAGTAAATATGGTGGTTTTATAGATATGAATGCAAGTTCTAAACCAAACTTAAAAGCACTAGATGTAGATTCTAATCTAGTTTATGCAAATAGAAACCTTATCTTTGCAGGTTCATTTGATAGTGGTAGTGAAGATATATCTACTTGTAATGGTGCTTATGGTTGGCATGGTAATGACAGTAATTTAAGTCATGGTATAGATAGTGTTGATACTAATAAAATAGTTTTAAAAGATACATCTACTGATAAAGCACCTGAGTATATTTATGAAAAATATTACTTAACAGATGGTGCTTATGCTGTTACTCGTGGAGCTGAATTATCGCAGTCAGACTTAGAATCTAATTGTGATAATGGTAACTATAAGTTTCCAAAAGATATTAATTTTACTACAACTCTTTTTTTATTTTATGATTATCATCCTTATGATGGTGAAACATATTGTGGAGATAAAAGTGGAACTAATAAAGAAGGAAATGTTGCTATCTTAGCAAAAGATGTAGCATCATTTGGTGCAGTATATGAAAATGATATAATTAGGTTAAGTATAGATATAAATAGGTCTATAAGAGGCTCAAATCCAGTTCATATAAGTAAACAAAAGGCTGTATTTTGAGAAAGGCTATGGGGCTTTTACAAGCTATAATGATGATAGTGCTTGTTAGTGGCATGATGCTAATCACTTTAAAATATGCTTCAATATCTTCTAAACATACGGCAGATAGTTATGTAAAAGAACAAGCTGAACTTTATCTAAATAGTTCTATTGAAAAAGCACTTTTAGAGATAAGTAGTTATGATAGAAAATCAAATAATGATTGTTATAAGGTGTTTTCAGATTCAAATTCTAGTCGTGGAAAAAAATTTAGTGTAAGAATAGATATTGAAACATATTATCTTTTAGATGGTAGTGCAGATGCAGGTTATTGTGGTTCAACACTAACAACTGATATAGAAACCCCAGAATCACACGGTATGGTTATGATGAAAGTTGAAGTAAATGCAACAGTTGATGGAGTTTTAACAACAAGAATACTAAGAAGGACACTGCAAAGACCATGAAAAAACAAGCTTTTACACTTCTTGAACTTATCTTTGTTATAGTTATTATGGGCATAATGGCAGGTGTGGCTAGTAGTGCTTTTAAAACAAACTATCTTTTAGATGATACTAACTTTATATCACTTAAGATTAAAAATGCTCAGTTTTTAGGGATAGGTCATGAGCATCTAAATTTTAATGGTACTTCATCAGGTTTTGATGATAAGTCAGGATGTATAGATATAAAAAAATCATCCCTAGAAGAAAATGCTACAAATAAAAATGAGATAAATTATAAGATACATAGTGTGTTGAGTGGTGATCTAAATGATATGAAAATCTGTTTTGATTCAAAAGGGCGACCACATGAAGATGATTTTAATGGTTCATTATTGACTGCATCTAAAACATTAACTCTGAATTATTCAAAAAAAGAAAGAAATATCACTATAGAACCGATAACTGGTTATGTGATTTTAAACTATTAACCTGAGTTCGACAAAAGATTGCCGTTTAGTTGCCCTATATTTGGGTGTTTTTATTGTCGAACTCAGGTTATTAATGTTG
>CAZSWW010000056.1:0-7759 GCA_964611265.1 uncultured Sulfurimonas sp.
TAAATAAGACAATATTTGTCTTATTTAGATATGATATATTTTTAAAAATAAAATTTGAAAAGGAATTAAATCATAATGACTGAAGAAATTGTAAAATCTGCACTATCTAAAGTTACATATCCTGGTTTTACTAAGGATATCGTAACTTTTGGTTTTGTGAATAATATAGAGATAAATGGTAAAGATGTTAAGTTTGCAGTAAACATAACTTCATCTGCTCCAGAAGTATCTAAACAAATAACTGAGGATGCTACAAAAGAGTTGAAACTTGCTGGTGCAAATGATGTTCAATGTTATATCCAAGCTCCACAGATGCCAAAAGCTTCTTCATCTAAGGGTAAAAATATTGCTCCACAAGTGAAAAACTTTTTGATGGTAAGTTCAGGTAAAGGTGGGGTTGGTAAATCAACTACATCAGTAAATCTTGCTATATCTCTTGCAAAACAAGGTTTAAAAGTTGGTCTTTTAGATGCAGATATCTATGGTCCAAATATCCCTCGTATGATGGGTGTAGATAGTGTAAGACCTGAAGTAACTGGAAATAAAGTTATACCTATAAAAGCTTATGGTATAGAAGTTATGTCTATGGGTTCTCTTATGGAAGAGGGGCAGTCTCTTATGTGGAGAGGTGCTATGATAATGAAAGCTATTGAGCAATTTTTAAGAGATATTATGTGGTCTGATTTAGACTGTTTAGTTATAGATATGCCACCAGGAACAGGTGATGCTCAACTTACTCTTGCTCAAAGTGTTCCAGTAACTGCTGGTCTTACTGTTACAACACCTCAAATGGTATCTTTAGATGACTCTCGTCGTTCATTAGATATGTTTAAGAAATTAAATATTCCTCTTGCTGGTATTGTTGAAAATATGAGTGGATTTATTGCACCAGATACTGGTGTTGAGTATGATATCTTTGGTAAAGGTACATCTCAGCCTATGGCAGATGAATTTGATACAAAAATCATTGCTGAAATCCCTATTGAGCCTAGCATCCGTGAGGGTGGAGATAGTGGTCAGCCTATCACTTTTGTTGCTCCAAATTCTGAAACTGCAAAAAGATATGCAAAAGCAGCTGAAACTATTTGGGCTATGATAGAAGATATAAATGCTAAAGGTGGAGTAGATAACTCTGCTGTTCAACCAACTACACCTCCTGGACAATCTGCTTGTTCAATGTAGTATAATTACAAGTAGTGTTTTTCACTACTTGTTAATTTTTTTAATTAACTATTTTCATACCTAATTATTTTATTTCTACCTGTTTCTTTTGCTTCATATAAGGCTGTATCTGCATATTTAATACATTCCCAGATAGTATCTCCATGGTCAGGAAATTTAGCAATCCCAATACTCATAGTTTTATAGATAACTTCATCTTGTCCAACATTAAATTCTGTAGCTGCAAAAGCTGAATGTATATTTTTTGCTACAAGCATAGATCCTTCATCTGTAGAATTATGTAACATAACTACGAACTCTTCACCACCATATCTTATAGCTAAATCAGAATTTCTTATACTTTTAATTAGTAGTTGTCCAATAGCTACAATCACTTTATCTCCAACATCATGACCATAAGTGTCATTTACTTTTTTAAAGTAATCAACATCAAGCATCATAATATGATAAGTGTCTTTATTTCTGTTAGCTTGATGCATAAATTGAGATATAAACTCATCTAAAAATCTTCTATTATAAAGACCTGTCATACCATCTTTTAGTGAATTTTCTCGTAATTTTTCCATTAATAATTTTGATTCTATTACTGGTTTTGCAGCTTCAAGATAGTTTCTAAGATGTGGAATCTTTTCATTTATAGATTTTAATTCATCTTTATCTTTTGCAGTCATAGAGATAACTAAAGAGTAATCATCATTTATACTATAAAAGAAACATGAATAGAGTGTATCCATCTTTTTACACCCTTGGCAAAGTTGGTAAAAATCAGTAGATATAATATCTGTTTCAGTCCTATAAGCTCTACATTCTAGTGCATTTTGAAAAGTGCTTTCATTACATATACTACCACCAATATCTAGGTAGATTGATTCTCTTGTCTTTTTTTCATCGTTTATCATATATATAGAAAAATGTTGTATACCGTATTTATTTTTAAAAACATTTACAACTCTTTTAAATACAACATTTTTAGAGATGTCAAGTTCAATAGTCTTTTTGAATTTATAAATATCAGATAGTTCTGTAATAATTTGATTTGCTTCACTTAATGGATCATCAGAAAATTTGGAACTTTTTGATGTAAAAACAGTTAAAGAGTGTCGTATATTCCCAAAATTTTCCTGCATTTTTGAAAATAAAATATTTAGATGATTTACAATCTCTTTAGCATCACCATTTATAGTAGTTTTAAATATATGAGTAAAATCCCCTCTATAAGCTTTAGTTATCCCATCTTGCATATTTATAAAAAGTTTAGTATATGGTGTAACATAGTAATTTACTAAAAATAAAATTATTATAACAAATAACATATTTATCATTAAGATTTTAAATATAGATATTGCACCATCTGTTCGCATTTTACTTATGTCAAACTCCATACTGATAGCGCCTAAAACATCCCCTTTTTGGACATTATGACAGGCTAAACAGTTACTAGCATCTGATTTATTTGTAGCTATATATGGGATGGTTACTCTTAAAGTAATATCATTAATTGTTTCTGTTAGTTTTTTTTGTAATTTACCACTCTTTAGTACATCTATATCCATTTTATCTTGAGCTGTTTCATCAGTAAGTCCAACACCATGTTGTTTTATAACATTATCTCCTCGAACTATCCATAATGATTTAATCTCTTTATTTTGTGATATTTGGTTTAAAAAGTAGCGTCTTTGGCTCATTATCCCATTTACCATATGAGCTGTAAGTCCATCTTTTACGATGTGGGCTACCATTTTTGATTTTTCTACAGCATTATTAACACTTGATTGTCTGAAGTTTAAAAATATATTTATAAGGTTTGCCAACCCTAAGCCAACTAAGATTAGGGTGGTGAATATAAGAAGTTTTGTTTTTGCTTGCATAAAATCGCTTTTTAATTATTTGCTTAGATGATACATGAACTTAAATTAAATATTGTTTAATTTAAGTTTGTAGTTTATTCAACTGTTACACTTTTAGCTAAGTTTCTAGGCATATCAACATCATTACCTAGTTTTACAGATATTTCAAGTGAAAGTAGTTGTAAAGCTACCATCATCTCAAAGAATTCTAACATATAACTTTTACGGTCATTGATTTTGATAAAATCATCTGCTTTGTCAAACTCTAATGAACTTATAGCACATATAGTGGAATCTCTTGCACTTAACTCTTCTACATTACTTTTTGATTTTTCATACAAAAGATGTTTTGGAAGTAGGGCTATAGTAAAGAGTTCAGGGTCTGCTAAAGCGATAGGTCCATGTTTCATCTCTCCACTTGGATATCCTTCTGCATGAAGGTAACTAATCTCTTTAAGTTTTAAAGCACCCTCTAAAGCTAATGGATAAAATACATCACGACCTATAAAGAAAAATCCATGACCGTGTAAATATCTTTTTGAGAGTCTTTTAATCCTTTCATGCATAGTATCTTTTACTTTTACAGAGAGAGGAACTTCTCTTAGTAATGATATTTGTTCAGCTATTTTTTGAGATGTGATAGAGTTCTTTTGTTTTGCTATATATAAACTTAGCATCCAAAAAACTACAACTTGTGTAGCAAATGCTTTAGTTGATGCTACACCTTTTTCTATACCAGCTCTAGTTAAGATACAAGCATCTGCAAGTCTTACCATAGATGAGTTGTCTACATTACAAATCACTAAAGTTTTAAGTCCTGCATTTTTTGCCATTTTTAGAGTTTCAAGTGTATCAGCAGTTTCACCACTTTGCGAGATAACAACAAAAAGAGTATCTTTATTCATAAGTGGATCACGGTATCTAAATTCACTAGCAACTTCTACCGAACATCTGATTTTTGAATATCTTTCAAACATATATGATGCAGTTAATGCTGAATGGTATGATGTTCCACAAGCACAAAGTTTTATCTCATTTATATCATCAAAAAGATTTGGATTAAGTTCATCAAAAATAATCTTTTCATCCGATAATCTACCCATTAAAGTATCTGTAATTACATGACTTTGTTCATAAATCTCTTTTTCCATAAAAAATCTAAAACCATCTTTTTGAGCAGAGAGTTTGTTTGTTGAAAGTGTAGCAAAGATAGGTTTTTGTTCTTTATGTTCTTTGTCAAATATGATAAGTTCATCATTTGTTACATATCCATAATCTCCATCTTCAAAATAATTTACTTTTTCACATTGACCAATAAGTGGTGAATCAGAAGAAGCAAAATATTTTTCATTTTCACTATTTATACCAACAAGCATTGGCGAACCATTTTTTGCAAAAAATATAGTATTGACTTCACTAGTTGTTACTAACAAGATAGCATAAGCTCCATCCAAGTTATCTATAGTTTTTGAAAATGCTTCAAAAGCAGAAGTAGATGTTTTTAAATTTTTTTCAAAAAGATGTACAATAACTTCAGTATCTGTTTGACTTAAAAATGTAACACCATCATCTTGTAACTCTTTTTTTATCTCAGCATAATTTTCAATGATGCCATTATGAACTACATAAGAGTTTTTTCCTACATGGGGATGTGCATTCAGTTCTGTTGGTTTACCATGAGTTGCCCATCTTGTATGACCAATACCAACTGCTTGGGTATCTGTTATAAAATCTTTTGTTTTTTCTATAAGGTTTTTTAGTTTACCAGTAGCTTTAAAATTTGAAAAATTATTTTCACTTAAAACAGCGATACCAGCACTATCATAACCCCTATATTCTAATTCAGAAAGACCCGATAATAAAATCTCTTTAGTATTTTTTTTACCTATATATCCAACTATTCCACACATTTATCAACCTTTTTTTGTAAGTAACTCATAAATTTTGTCTGCATTATCACATATATTGTGTTGTTTTTCCATTAAAAAACTATCTTTTACTTTATGTTTTGTAGAATGTATTTTAGCTGTTACTATATTGATATTTAATTTTTCAAAACAATCCATCATATATGCTAATAATCCAATCTGATTACTTGTGTTTATACTTATCTCTGCATGTGTTAAAGAGTGTTCACAATCTATCTTAATCTCATCCATCTTTATATCTGCTTTTCTTATATGAGTTTTTCTATCCATATCAAAAGCACAATCTACGATGTCATAAATCTCTGTTAGTTCATTACCATCTACTGTTTTTTTAAACTCTATTTTAAAATACTTTACATCATCAAAAAGTGTAAAAATTTCCATACTTCCAACATCTAAATGGCTAAGTGTTCCAAGTAAAAAACCAATATTTAGTGGAATCTTTCTATAAATCTCAATAGATAAAGATTTATCATTAAAAATTGAGAATTGGTATTTTTTAGTTTCTCTTGCTTTTTGACCAATATTAATAATATCTTGAATAGAGTGTTTAAAAAAGAATAAATTGGATTCTATACGAATTAATTTTTTTTGTAATATATTTGGTAATATCTTAAAATCTTGATGATTTTGAAGTCTTTTTTCTATGCTAAGTCTTTTTGTAGCATCTGTTATTCTATTGCTATTTTGTGCAATTTCTAAAGCACTTTTATATAGTTCATTTAGAAGTTTTGAGTTAAAAGAGTTGTAAGTGTTTCCACCTACACCATTTATATCTGCATAAGTTAAAAGGTAAAGTAGTTTGAGATTTTTTGTATCTTTAATCTTTGACATAAATTTATATAAAGTTTTTTCATTATGTATGTTTTCTTTAAATGCAGTGGAACTCATAAGTATATGGTTTTTGATTAAAATAACTGCTCTTTGTGAGAGTTCATCATTAAAATTTAGTTTTTTAACAAATGGTAAAATTATTTTAGCACCAACATCACTATGATCTTGTTTTCTCCCTTTTCCTGTATCGTGAAATAGAGTAACAATCTTTAAAAGTAATTTTTCATCATTAGTTAACTCATTATGAATCTCTTCTAATGTAGGTTCTTTTATATTTTCTAGTGCATTTAAAGATTCAAGTGAATGAATATCGACAGGATAAGCATGATAGCCATCAAACTGTGGTAAATGCATAACTTTTCTAAAGTTGGTAAATAACTCTTGTAAAATCCCAGCATTGTAAAATAATTTTAAAAAATCATAAGTATTTTTTCTTCTTAGAAGCTCTTTTAAAAGGGTATAAGTTTTTGCTTTTAGTGGGTGTGTAATTTTAGTATAAGTAAATTGGTTTAAAAATCCTGCATCAAATTGATATGTTTTATCTTCTAATGATATAAGAAGTTCTAAAAGTTTATTTATTGGTAATGGTTTTAAATTATAAGATGCATAAAGTCTATTATCTAGTTCAAAGATTCTTTTTTGGATACGATTATGTCTAAACTTTCTTACATAACTCATATCTGCTATAAATGGACGAATCATCTTCTTTACAAATATTTGAGTAAAGTTACTTATCCTCCATTGGGCAGATAAAACTTTACTAGCCATCTTTTGCTCATCTTTAAATCCTAACATAGTTGTTACTTCAGGCATATACTCTAGTCTTAATTTATCTTCTTGTTTATCCCTTATAAGATGTAATGCACTTCTTACTCGATATAAAAGTTCTAGTGCTATTCTATACTCTTTATATTCCTCTTCTGTAAAAAGATTAGAACTTAAGTCTTTTAAACTTCTAACTCCGTATATTGTGTTCGCAATCCAAAAAAGTAGTTGTGCATCTCGAAGCCCACCTACAGATTCTTTTATATTTGGTTCCATTGTTAATGGATGCTTTTTTCTTCGTATTTGTGCTTCTTCTATTTTCGATAAAATAAAATCTTTTTGATTATATGTACGGATCTTTTCTAATTCTCTACTTGTTGCTTGCCATGTGAAGTTTGAACCAGTTATAAATCTGGCTTCCATAAGTGAAGTTTTTATAGTTATATCTTCATTACTTGCTTTAAATAGGTCACTAACCTCATGCACACGGTGTCCAAGTTTTAGACCAGAATCAAGTGCAAGATAAAAAAGTTTTTCTATAATAAGTTCAGAATTAAATCCATCCACTTTTTCATAAGCTATAAGTATATCTATGTCACTATGAACACAAAGTTGTTCTCTACCAAAACTACCAAGTGCTACTATACTTATAGGGATAGAATTTCTCATAGGAAGATAATTTCCAAATACTCTTCTAATAACAGTTTGGTACATTAAAGATAAGACAGAATCTAGCTTTTTGGTATGACGAACTAAAAAATCTTTACCCTGAGAATTTTTAAAAAGTTCATTTAATGAATCTTTATACTCAGCTATAAAAGCTTTAAATAGTTTGGCTATCTCGAAGTCAGTTCCATTTTTTTCTATAACATCTTCTATCTGTAATTTAATATCCAAGAGTTATTCCTTTGATTTTTTTGAGAACTTATAATTATACAATAAAGATTTATCAGTTCTTCAACACTTTTTAGAGATAATCGCAGTAATTTAAATATATGGATGGAATAAAATGTTAGATTTTTCAAAGTTTTTAAAGTACTCAAAACCAGGTCCTCGCTATACTAGTTACCCAACAGCATTAGAATTTAGTGATGCTTATGAGTATGATGTGTATATCAAAAAATTGGAAAATCAAGATAGTTCTCGTCCTATTAGCCTTTACTTTCATCTCCCTTTTTGTAAAAATGCTTGTTACTTTTGTGG
>CAZSWW010000057.1:0-7663 GCA_964611265.1 uncultured Sulfurimonas sp.
TTTATGATGATTTTAAAAATGATGTGGTTTATGCAAGAAAAATCATAGAGGGAACTTCTAAGTTTATAGATAAACACAACCTTAACATAAAATCAATCCCTATAAAGATAGATGAAGATAGTTTAGATGCTATAAAAAAGGTCAATAGCATCATACATAACTCTTGTGATGATTATACAAAGTTGTATATAAACATAACAGATGGTTTAGCAAATGTTGGTTTTTTGATGTCTCAGGAGTTTTTAGTAAAAGGGGCAAAAAGTATCACTTATGATAGGTATGATAATGAGTACAATATACTTACAAAAAGTGCAATGCAAACTTATAAGATGCAAACTTCCATCCCCATAAAAGAGCATTTTTTACTTAAAAATGTAGATATTGTAGCTACTCAAGATATTAGCTTTGCAGATAAGTATGAAAAAGAGTTAAATATATTTTTTGAAAAGTATGAAGCTGACAACAGAGAGTTTAACAAAGAGTTTTTTAACAACAAACAGATAGGTTTTTTATATGAGTACTATATATACAACCTTATAAAACGGTTAGATTTTGATGATGTTTTGATGGGTGTAAAAGTAAGAGATAACCGTTTAGATGACATCTACTTAGAAAATGAGTATGACATACTTCTTATGAAAAATAATCATCTACATATGATAGAGTGTAAATTTTTAAAGATTTTAGATACAACTGCTTTACTTTATAAGCTAGATTCTGTTCGTGAAAGTTTAGATGAAGATGCTAACATAGTTATAGTAACAGATTTTGACAAATATAATGAGATTGAAAATATCCCAAATAAGTTTATAACACCAAACTACAAAAGAGCCTTTGCTAAGAAAATCTTTTTAAGAGGTTCTCCAACTAAAAATATAGATACTTTTGTAAAAGATATGGATAATATCTTTTCATTCAATACAAAAAATATAGAAAATATATGTAAAATAAAGCAAACTTTTGAGTCTGTAAAAGAGCCTGTTCGTAAAGAGATGAAAAATGAAATAGTAAATTTTCTTAAACAAAAACTAAAAGTTGATGTAGATTTCTTTGATGAAAAAGAGTTAGCAAGACTTTTACAACACAAAACAAATAAAAAACTATCTTTTCAAACAAAAGAAGCTATGAAAGATGCATCTTTAGAGCATCTAGTAAAACTTTTAAGAAAGATGTTGATTTCAAAACAGGAATATATATCTATTTATGATGTTTATTCTTATTTTAAAAATCTTAATTTATCGTAATTTAACTAAAATTTGATAAAATGTAATAATCAATAAGCACTTAATAATTAAAAATGTTATAATGTAATGTTTTATCATATTTTAGTGATTAAATTTAAGGTAGTTCAATGGCTTTATTTAACTCAAATAAAAAAGTACAAGCAACATCAAAAAAGATACGACCTGTAGTTGTACGGACTAGGAGTATATCTTCAGAGTTAGTTAAAATAGCAAAATCTTACGATGTTAGACCAGATACATTAGACTTCAATATTTTAGAAGTTCAAACTTTAACCAGAACAAATGTAAAAGGTCAAGGTGAAGGTGAATGGGAAGAAAGAGACCCTGAGTCACTTAGTCGATTTGATGAAGATACAGAACTATTAAATCCTGATTTTCAAATAGAACAAATGTTTGAAATAGAGATATTTTCAAAAGATAAAAATGACAAGTATAAAGATTTATCTATTGCCATTGGAGCAAAATCTCTAAAATGTAAAATATACCTAAGTATAAAAGCTGGTTCTAAGATAGAGTATAACCCATCTTTTGATAAAGAATTTTTGTTAATGATAAACAAAGCAAAAGCAAAAGCTGGAATTTTAATCGATATCTTTGATGATATGCTTAAAAAAGCTGTATCAAAAATAACGGCTCATGTAAGGGTTTCAGAAAAAGTTGAATATGCAAAAAATGAGATTATTTTAATTTGTCATAGTCATGAACCTACACCTACTATCGATGATAAGTTGATTCTGCACTATGATAAAAAAGAAGAGGTTAATGAGTTTCAAAAAGTAGATTATTCTAAGCGTGGATTTATTCAAGGTGTGGAAGATGGTGAACTCCTTATAGAATATATAAAACCAAAAAAAGGTAAACCTGGTAGAAACTGTAAGGGTGAATTTTTAGAGCCTAAAGAACCAAATGCAACCAATATCCCAAAATTTTCTGTAGATACGGCTATAGAGATGATTGAAGATGATGAAACTATACAATACATTGCAAAAGAAAATGGGTATATTGCACTTGAGGGTGGTCAGTATCTTATAAAAACTGAAATAGATATAGGTGAAATATCTTTTAAAACAACAGGTTCTATAGATTCAGGAGTAGATTCTGAAGTAAATATAGTTGTAAAAGAAACTGATGCTATAAAAGATGCTATCGGTACTGGTATGGTTGTAGAGGTTGGTGAAATTATTATAGAGGGTAATGTTGGTTCAAGTTCAAAAGTAACAGCCCTTAAAGCTAGTGTAGGTGGTCAAACTCATAAAACAGCATATATAGAGGCAAATGAATTAGATATTAATATCCATAAGGGTAAAGCTTATGGTAAAGATATAAAAATAACAAGACTTGAACATGGTTATGTTCATGGTTTACATATAGATATAAAACAAGCCATAGGTGGAAATATAGAGGGTGAAGATATATCGATAGAACTTTGTGCTTCTTATGTGAAGGCTACTGCTACAAAAACTATAGAGATTCAAAAACTTCAAGGTGAAGAAAATATTTTTACTATAAATCCTCTTGTAAATGACAATGCTCAAAATGCTTTATCTGCAAATGAAGATAAGATTAAAGAGTTACGAATACACCTTAGAGATATAAAAAAAGAGGTTGAAAAATATGTAATTCTTGTTAAAAGTAATAAAAATGCTTATAAAGATATAACAAAAAGATTAGTAAACTATAAAAAAAATGGTGTAAAGATGCCAGCATCATTTGTCAAAAAATATAAACATTTTAAAAATATTGAAGAGCATCTAATCGCTATACAAGAGGAAGAAAAAGTTAAAATTCATGAACTTGAACTTTATGATAAAAAAACAGCTTTCTTTCAAGATGGTATTTTTCAAGCTAGGATTATTAACAGAGATGCATGGAGAGGTCATAATGAGATAAGATTTAAACTTTTAGATCCTCCAACTATGTTAAAGTTTGCACCAAAAGCTGGTTCAAGAGATATGATTTTTGGACTTGTTAAAGATGAAGAAGATGAGATTACAATACAACCGATGAAAGAGTAAAAATGATAGTAGGATTAAAAGGTAAGATAGAATACAAAGAACCTAGTTTTGTTCATGTAGATGTAAATGGTGTTATTTATGAGGTATTTATATCTCTTCAATCATTTTCTGCACTTGGTAATGCTGAGGTAAATCTTTTTACAACTCAGATTATCCGTGAAGATGCACAACTTCTTTTTGGTTTTATAGATATGGCTGAGAAAAAAATGTTTGCTAGACTTATAAAGATAAACGGAGTAGGTCCAAAGGTTGCGATGGCGATATGCTCAACTTACACACCATCTCAGTTTGCTACCATCATAACAAACAAAGATATGAATGGTGTTAAAAAAGTACCAGGGATTGGTCCAAAAAGTGCAGGGCGAATACTTGTAGAATTAGCAGGGTTTGATGAAGAGATACTTATCTCTAGTGGAGATAAAAAAGTAGATATTTCATACTCTCAAGCTACAGAAGCATTAGAATCATTAGGGTTTAAAAAAGACAAAATATCTAAAGCTTTAAGTGCTTGTGGTGGTGGAGATACTGCATCTCTTGTTAAAGAAGCTTTAAAATTTTTACAAACTATTTAGGAAAAGATATGATAAAAGTATATGGGATACCAACTTGCTCAACTGTTAGAAGTGCAAGAAAATTTTTTAAAGATAATGAGATGGAGATAGATTTTATAGACTTTAAAAAAACAACAGTTGGATGTGATAAAGTTGATGAGTGGTTAAAAGATATAGAGATAAATGTACTTTTTAACAATCGTGGTAAAAAGTACAGAGATTTAAAACTAAAAGATTTAAATCTTGATGATGCTCGAAAAAGAGAGTGGCTTTGTCAAGAAAATATGCTTTTTAAAAGACCTATAGTTGAGTTTAACTCTAAAGCTATAGTTGGTTATGATGAAGAAAAATATAAAGAATTATTTACTAAGGGGATGAGTTGAAATTAACTATATTATTTGGTGGGGCTAGTTTTGAACATGCTATCAGCATAGTAAGTGCTATAACTTTAAAAGAAAAATTAAGTAGTTTTGAACTTAATTTTGTGTTTTTAGATCAAGACCATCTGTTTTATCTTATAGATTCTGATGCTATGAAAGCTAAGTTTTTTTCTAGTGGGGATTATAAAAAGATGCCACAACTTAGTTTGGCAAATGGTGCATTTGTGCAAAAAACAATGTTTTCAACAAAAGAGTATAGAGATACTGTTTTAAATCTTATCCATGGTGCTGATGGTGAAGATGGAACTATCGCATCGTTACTAGACTTTTTTTCTATAAAATACATAGGTCCTAGAACAGATGCAAGTGTATTTTCTTATGATAAAAGATATACAAAGTATCTTTGTGATGCTAAAAATATAAAATCAGTTGATTATGAGATACTAAATGCTAATGAGCATAAAAATATAAATATACCTTTTCCTATCATTATAAAACCTGCTCGTTTAGGGAGTTCTATAGGGGTAAGCATAGTTAAAAATGAAAGGGAGCTAGACTATGCACTAGATACTGCTTTTGAGTATGATAAAAGTGTTTTAGCTGAGCCTTTTATAAATGGTGTAAAAGAGTATAATCTAGCTGGTTTTATGGCTGATGGGGAGGTTCATTTTTCTATAGTTGAAGAACCAGCTAAAGAGGAGTTTTTAGACTTTGATAAAAAATATATGGATTTTTCAAGAAGTGAACAGGTTTTAAAGGCTGATATAGATGATGCCATTGTTAAAAAACTACAGTTAAGATTTACTCAAATCTATACAGGTTTATTTGAGGGTTCACTTATAAGATGTGACTTTTTTGTTATAGATGATGAGGTTTATCTAAATGAGATAAACCCCATCCCTGGGTCTATGGCAAACTACCTTTTTGAAGACTTTGCATCTTCCATAGAAAAACTGAGCCTATCTTTACCACATACAAAACGGATAAAAGCAGATTACCAATACATCCACTCTATCTCAAAGGCTAAAGGTAAATAATGGCTATAAAATCTATAGTTTACAACAACCATACACTAGATGTAAGTTATGAGATTGTAAACCCAGAAGAAAAAGTTGATATGATTGTCTTACATGGTTGGGGTAGCTCAAAAAGTTTGATGCAACGCTCATTTCACTTACAACTTGAGGGTTTTAGACATATTTACATAGATTTACCTGGTTTTGGAAATAGCACTTGTAATGTTGCTTTAACAACAGAAGATTATGCACGGATAGTTGAACTACTTATGATACATATAAATGCTTCTAAAGATGTTATAGTTGGTCACTCTTTTGGTGGTAAAGTTGCAGTTTTACTAAAACCAAAACTACTTGTACTTATGGCTAGTGCCGGTATAGTTGTACCTAAAACATTTAAAGTTAAGTTTAAAATTGCTCTTTTTAAGTTTTTAAAAACGATTGGTTTAGCTGGTATGAGAAGTAAGTTTGTAGCATCTGATGCTCAAAACCTTAGTGAACCTATGTACCAAACTTTTAAAAATGTTGTAGATGAAGATTTTACAGAGGAGTTTAAAAACTTTGAGTCAAAAGCACTTTTGTTATGGGGTAAAGATGATACAGCCACACCACTAAGTTCTGCAAAAAAGATAGATAGCTTGATAAAAGATTCTAGTTTAGAGGTTTATGATGGTGACCATTACTTTTTTATGCAACATGAAAAAGATGTATCAAAAAAGATAGAAGAGTGTTTTTTAGAAACATTAAACATAGATAAGGTGGGTTAGTAAAATGGAAGATTATGAAGTATTTGTATCGTTTATAACAAATGTTGTATTTGTAACTACACTAGGTTGGTATCTTATCACAAACTTGCAATGGTATGATTATAAGTTATCTCGTGTGATTTTGAAACATCATAAGCCACAATGGCATCTTATATATTTCTTTATCCCTTTTATCGCATACCATACAACTGGTCAATTCTTTTTAATCTTTTTTTATTTTGCAATACTTCCAGCTCTTTTTATATGGAACAAAAAACTAGATAAAAAGCTTGTTTTAACATGGAGAGTTAAAAGGTTTCTTATACTTTTAGTTTCTTTAACACTTTTTCAAGATGTTCTTTGTAGTTTAAAAGATGGATGTTCAACTTACGGTGTGTTTATGCCTTTAGCTATGGCTTATATCGGTAGTCATCTTATAGAAAAGTACCTTTTTATGGTATATAAAAAACAAGCTAAACAGAAACTCTCAGATATGAAAAATCTACAAATCATAGCTATAACTGGTAGTTATGGAAAAACAAGCATCAAAAACTTTGTAGCTCAGATGCTAAGTAAAAAGTACAAAGTTTATGCAACACCAAGAAGTGTAAATACTCTAGGTGGAATTATAGGAGATATAAACAACTCCCTACCAACAGATACAGATATATACATCTGTGAAGCAGGTGCTAGGGAGATAGGCGATATATATGAGATAACCACTTTTGTAGAACCTCAAACAGTAGTGGTTGGAAAAGTGGGTGAAGCTCATATAGAGTACTTTGGAAGTTTAAAAAATATAATCGCTACAAAACTAGAGATAATGCAATCTCCAAGACTTCAAAATGCTTTTATACACACAAGTGTAACAACTGAACCACATGAAAAAGTTACATTTTTTGGTGATGGTGTAAGTGACTTAGAAGCTACTCTTGATGGAACAAATTTTAAACTAGATGGAATGAAACTTCATACTGATGTTTTAGGTGCTTTTCAAACTATGAACATAGAAGTAGCCGTAAAAATAGCAAAATTATTTATGATAAATGATGAGGAAATCATCACTTTAGTAGATAGATTAAAACCCATAGAACATAGACTAGAACTTATAAAAGCAGGTGGGAAAATTATACTAGATGATGGTTACAATGGCAACATAGATGGGATGCTAGAGGGCATCCGACTTTGTTCACTTCATAATGGTAGAAAAAAAGTCATAGTAACCCCTGGGCTAGTTGAAAGCAGTGAAAAATTAAATTTAAAACTTATAGATGCTATAAACAACACTTTTGATATAGTGATAGTAACAGGTAAATTAAATGCAAAACTTTTTGATGAAAACTTAGATGTAGCAAACAAAATCTTACTAGAGGATAAATCAGCATTAACAAGCATACTAGCATCACATACAAAAGAGGGTGATATAATACTTTTTGCTAATGATGCTCCTAACTTTATATAAGGTGTATTTATTATGAAAAAGCTACCAATAGGCATCCAAACATTTAAAAAAATTGTAGATGGGGATTATCTCTATATAGATAAAACAGATTTAGCCTTAGAAGTTATACAAAATTATCAATATAGCTTTTTATCTCGTCCAAGAAGATTTGGAAAAAGCCTGTTTTTAGATACTCTTAAAAACATATTTGAAGGAAATAAAGAACTTTTTAAAGGTTTAGATATATATGATAAATGGGATTTTGAAGAT
>CAZSWW010000058.1:0-7579 GCA_964611265.1 uncultured Sulfurimonas sp.
CTAGGTTTTTACAACCCAGCAGCTTCAACTATTTTAGCTTGATGATCAGCTATAAGTGGTTCAACTACTTCATCAAGTAGTCCACCATTCATAATCTCATTTAGTCTATAAAGAGTAAGATTGATTCTATGGTCACTCATACGGTTTTGAGGGTAGTTATATGTTCTAATTCTACCACTTCTGTCACCTGTTCCTACTTGTGCTGCTCTCTCAGCTGCATTTTCAGACTGTTGAGCATGCATCTCTAAGTCATAAAGTCTAGCTTTTAGAACTTTCATAGCTTTATCTTTGTTTTTATGTTGAGATTTTTGATCTTGATTTGTTACAACGATGCCACTTGGTAGGTGGGTGATGCGAACAGCTGAATCTGTAGTATTTACACTCTGCCCTCCACAACCTGAAGACCTCATAACATCTATCTTTAAATCTTTATCTTCAATCTTAACTTCAACATCATCTACCTCAGGCATTATAGCTACTGTGATAGCTGATGTATGAACACGACCTTGAGATTCTGTAGCTGGAACTCTTTGAACACGGTGAGTTCCACCCTCATACTTCAACCTACTATAAACTTGTTCACCCTTGATAAGTGCAGTTACCTCTTTAAATCCACCAGCTTCTGATGGGCTTGTTGAGATAATCTCTATCTTCCACTCTCTCAAATCTGCATAACGAGTATATGCATCAAACAAATCACCAACAAAAATAGCAGCTTCATCACCACCAGCACCAGCACGAAGTTCCACTATGATATTTCTATCATCATTTGGATCTTTTGGTAAAAGAAGCATTTTTATCTCTTCTTCTAGTTCTGGTTTTCGTGGTTCTAACTCTTTTAATTCCTCTTTTGCCATATCTCCCATCTCTGGGTCACTTAGCATATCTTTAGAATCTGCAATCTCTTCTATAAGAGTGTTGTATTCATTTGCTTTATCTACGATTGGTAAAAGATTTGATTGTTCTTTTGAAAGTTCTGTCATTCTTTTGATGTCAGAAGTGATGTCAGGTGAGCTTAACAATTCGCTAAGTTCATTATAGCGGTTGATAAACGGTTTTAGTTTATCTGCTAACATTATTGAGCCTTCTTTAGGGGGTTGTAGGGATTAAAATCCCTGTTTTAATAACAAAGCAAAGCTTTGCTATTTTAAAAGTTATAGATTATAGTGCGTTAACAGCTTTGTGAAGACGACTAACTTTTCTAGCAGCAGTTTCTTTTTTAAGAATACCTTTGCTTACAAATTTGTGAATTTGTTGGTTAGCTACTTTCATAGCAGCTGCAGCTTCTTCTTTGTTTCCAGCTTCAACTGCTGAATTAACATCTTTAACTATATTTTTAAGACGAGTTCTGTAAAAACGATTTCTTTCAGTTTTAACAATCGTTTGACGAATTCTCTTGATTGATGACTTGTGATTTGCCATTAATGAGTCCTTCTCATGAAATTTAAGTGCGAAATAATAGCTTAAAGATGATTAAAGTTAAGTTAAAGGGGATAATACTTATGTTAGAATCTAGTTAAAGTTTAAAACTGGGAAATAATATGAAACTATTTGGTACTGATGGGGTAAGAGGGGAAGCTGGTTCATTTTTAACAGCTGAGTTAGCTATGAAAGTAGCTATGGCTGCTGGGATTTATTTTAAAAAAACATCTAAAACAAACAAAATTTTGATAGGTAAAGATACAAGAAGAAGTGGTTACATGATAGAAAATGCCATAGTTTCTGGTCTTACAGCTATAGGTTATGATGTTATACAGATAGGTCCTATGCCTACTCCTGCCATAGCATATATAACGGAAAATATGAGATGTGATGCAGGTATCATGATAAGTGCATCTCACAACTCTTATGAAGATAATGGTATTAAGTTTTTTGATTTTAATGGAGACAAGTTTTCAGCAGAGGTAGAATCTAAAATAGAAGAGATTTTTATGGATGATGAAGCTATCTTAGAAGCCCAAGTAACAGCTAAGAAGATTGGAAAAGCAAAAAGAATCGATGATGTTATAGGAAGATACATAGTTCAGCTAAAAAATTCTTTTCCAACAAAGATGACTTTAAATGGTATGAGAATAGTTCTCGATACTGCAAATGGAGCAGGTTATAAAGTTGGTCCAACTGTTTTAGAAGAGTTAGGGGCAGAGGTTATAGTTCTACATGATAAGCCAGATGGATTTAACATCAATGAAAACTGTGGAGCATTATATACAAAAGAGTTATGTAATAATGTTATAAAATATAGAGCAGATTTAGGTGTAGCACTTGATGGTGATGCAGATAGACTCGTTGTTGTTGATGAAAAAGGTGAAGTTGTAGATGGGGACCAACTTCTTGGAGCATTAGGTGTGCATCTTCACTCAAAATCTGCTTTAACAGGTGATGGCATCGTCTCTACTGTTATGAGTAACCAAGGCTTAGAGGACTATATGAAATCATGTGGTTTAAAACTTTACCGTTCAGATGTTGGTGATAAACATGTTTTAGAAATTATGAAAAAAGAGGGTATCAACTTTGGTGGTGAACAAAGTGGTCATATTATTATGAGTGACTTTGCAAAAACTGGAGATGGTTTGGTTTCAGCATTACAAACTTTAGCACTTCTTATAGATAAAAAAGAGGTAGCTTCTACTGCTCTTCGCCCATTTAAACTATACCCTCAAAAACTTGTAAATATAAACATAAGTACTAAAAAACCTTTACAAGAGATAGATGGACTAAAAGAGAGACTAGAAGATTTGGATGCAAAAGGTATCCGTCATCTTATCCGTTACTCTGGAACAGAAAACAAACTTAGAGTTTTACTAGAGTGTAAAGATGCAAAAGAGATGGATAAAGAGATGATTTCTCTAGTAGATTTTTTCAAAAAAGCTTTAAATGGATAGATATAGTTTAAGATTGGTAGCTATTTTACTCTTTAGCTTAACTGGTGTTTTTATAGTTGACCAAAATATTAAAATGCTTTTTGTAGATGGTTTTAGATACTACACAGATTGTATAGATTTTATCTTGGTTTATAACAAAGGTGTAGCTTTTTCAATGTTTGCTTTCTTAGATGAATGGCTAAAGTATATCCAACTAATCATGGTAGTTGGGATATTTGGGTACATACTACATCTAAAAGAGATATGTTATGCTTTTCCTGCAGGTTTAATGATAGGTGGAGCTATCTCCAATATCTACGATAGATTTATACATGGTGGTGTTGTAGATATGGTCTATTGGCACTGTGGATTTAATTTTGCAGTGTTTAATTTTGCAGATGTAATGATAGATATTGCCGTTATATGGATATTATTTTTAAACTTTAAACCTAAATTTTGTAAAAATTAGATAATATTGCCAAAAATAATAGTTACATACAAAGAACTAAAAGGAAATTAATGGAAATCAAATCAAATAAAATCAATGGTGCAAATGCCCAAATCGAAGCTACAATTTTAATGTCAGAAGTTGATGCTAACTTAAACAAAATTGCTAAAGAACTTACTAAAACTGCAAGCGTTCAAGGTTTCCGTAAAGGTAAAGTTCCTATGGCTATTATCAAAAAACAGTATGGTGAAAAACTGGTTCAAGATGCAGAAGCTGAAGCATTAAGAGAAGTTTTAAGCAAAGGTTTAGCAGAATTAAACATTGCTAATGAATCACTTATTGGTGAGCCAAATATTACTAAATTTGACAAGTCAGATGATAAAATCGAAGTAGCTGTAAAAATCGCTATGAGACCAGAGATAGATATGGGTGATTATGCTTCAATGGTTAAAGATTTTGATAAACCAGAAACTACAGATGCAGAAGTAGAAGAAAGACTTAAAGATATCGCTGAATCTCAAGCACCTCTAGTAGATGTTGAAGAAGATAGAGAATTAGTAAGTGGTGATACTGCTGTAATCGACTTTGAAGGTTTCATAGATGGTGAGGCTTTTGATGGTGGAAAAGGTGAAAATTTTGAATTAGTTTTAGGTTCAGGTCAGTTTATCCCAGGTTTTGAAGACCAACTAATTGGTGCTAAAAAAGGTGCTGAACTAGAAGTAACTGTTACTTTCCCGCAAGATTACCAAGCGAAAGATTTAGCTGGTAAAGAATCACTTTTTAAAGTTAAAGTAAACGGTATCAAAGTTAAAGAAGAAGTTAAAATTGATGATGAATTAGCTAAAAAACTTCTTGCAGATGAAAATGCTACTGTTGAAGAGCTTAACAAACAAGTAAAAGCACAAATAGAGGGTGAAAAACTTTCAAAACTTTACAATGAAGAGTTAAAACCAGCACTATTAGAGACTTTTGTTGCCGAGATTAAATTTGACTTACCAGAATTTGTTGTTGAACAAGAGATAGATATGGCACTTAACAAAAAAGCTTCATCTATGAGTGAAGATGAGATTAAAGAACTTCGTGAAGATGCAGATAAACTAAAAGAACTTCGTGAAACTTTCAGAGAAGATGCCCAAAAAAGTGTAAGAGCTACTTTTATCATCGATACTTTAGCACAAGCTGAAAATGTAAAAGTTGAAGAAAATGAAGTTATGCAAACTATATATATGGAAGCTATGCAAATGGGTCAAGACCCTATGAAAGCTTATGAGCATTATAAAGAAGCTGGTTATCTACCTGCTATTCAAATGTCAATGGTTGAAGATAAAGTTCTTTCAGGTCTCTTAAACTCAAAAATTAAAGAGGCATAACTAAGATGAGCTATATCCCTTATGTAGTAGAAAAAACAGGTAGAGGTGAGAGGTCTTATGACATCTACTCTCGTCTGTTAAAAGATAGAATTGTAATGCTTAGTGGAGAGGTTAATGACCAAGTTGCTTCAACTATTGTTGCACAATTTTTATTTCTTGAAGCTGAAGACCCTGAAAAAGATATCTACTTCTACATCAACTCTCCAGGGGGAGTTGTAACTGCAGGAATGGCTATTTTTGATACTATGAACTATATCCGTCCAAAAGTAGCTACTATCTGTATAGGTCAAGCTGCTTCTATGGGTGCATTTCTTTTAAGTTCTGGTGAAAAGGGTAAAAGATACTGTTTACCTCATGCTAGAGTTATGATACATCAACCATTAGGTGGGGCTCAAGGTCAAGCTACAGATATTGAGATTCAGGCTAAAGAGATTTTACGAATGAAAGCTGAATTAAACTCTATACTGGCTAAGAATACTGGTCAAAAAGTAAAAACTATAGAAAATGATACTGATAGAGATAACTTTATGAGTGCTAAAGAGTGTGTAGAGTATGGTTTAATTGATGAGATATTAGTTAAAAGTGAAATTGACTAAGGAACAATGATGGTAGATGCTAGAAAGAAAAAACGCCGTGATATATCTAAAAGAGAAAGTAAAAGTAAAAGTAAAAACACTAATGTTTTAGATATTAACGAACCTGCAAATGATATAGAGATATATTCTCAAGAAGTTTTAAATACACTTATAGCAGATAATCTACCACCAACACCAAATAACTTTGCAGTTTATTTTGATAAACTCTTAGAAGATAAAAGTGAAAATCTTCGTAGACAGATACACTCTATACTTGAACTTGAAGATGACAATGATGATGAGAATGCTGTTGTACTAGAACAAAGCCTGAAACAAGGTTTTGGTTCTATGAAGAGCATCTTAGATGTTACTGCTACACTATTTAAAAATATGAATCTTATGAGTAAAATCTTAGAAAAAAGAAAAAAAGAACTTATCGCTAAAAGTGATTCTCAATCAACACTTAGAATTGCCACAGCATTGGGTCGTGATGTTGATAAACTGAATTCTATTTTCAAAAAACAAAGTAGTCAGATTAAAACTTACTATGAAGATACAGCTAATGTATTTAAAAAAGTAGAGGGTGAAACTATTTTTGACAATAAATATGGTGTGTATAACAAACGATATTTACTTGAAAAACTAAAAAAAGAGATAGAGAGCGTAAAAGAGTTCAAATATAAAAGTTCTTTACTTATGATTGAACTATCTCGTGATCTAATAGCTGAAACAAAAAATGAAAAAATTGTAGTTCTTATGACAAAAACAATATCAAGACTTTTACTTAAAACATCAAGAAGAAGTGATATTGTAGCTCACTATGGACATGGTATTTTCTCAATGTTACTAAAACATACAGACTTAGATAGTGCAAAAAAAGCTTCCCAAAGACTGATAGACCTAGTAACAAGTTCAAACCTTTTCTTAGCAGATAAAGAGATACAATTAAGAATATCTATAGGGATAGCAGATGTTGAAGAGTATTCAACCGTAGATGAAATCATTGTTAATGCTCTTGATGGTGTAGAGATGGCATATAAAAATAAGAAACTTGACTATGCTATATCTGCAAAAGATGATTAAGGTATAAAATATTATGAAATTAAATATAGTAGAATATCCTGATAGAAGATTAAAAACAAAATCTGTTGTAGTAAAAGAGTTTAATGATAAACTACACAACTTACTAGACTCTATGTACACTATAATGATGAAATCAAATGGTATAGGTTTAGCAGCTATACAAGTAGCACATGCTAAACAAGCATTAATCTTAAATATTCCAGATGAAAATGATGAACAAAACCAAGAAAATCTTTTAGAGATTGTAAACCCTGTTATAACTTCAAAAAGTGGTGAAACTACATACCAAGAGGGATGTTTAAGTGTTCCAAAATTTTATGAAGATATAAAAAGATTTGAAAAGATAACACTTGATTACCAAGATCGCTATGGTGAGCTAAAAACATTAGAAGCTGATGGTCTTTTAAGTATAGCTATCCAACATGAGATAGACCATTTAAATGGTATTTTGTTTATAGATAAACTTTCATATAGTCGTAGAAAAAAGTTTGAAAAAGAGTATAAAAAGATGTTAAAAGAGAGAAAGAACTCTTAAGACTAAACTAATCTTGAAGCCTCTTGATACTCAGCTGGATAGTTTAGATTTAAAAATACTTTATCATCGTTAAAAGCTATAAACTCAGTTTTTGAGTTTTTAAGTAGATAACCTAGTTTATGGTTATCACTCTTTAGCATCTTTGTAAAATCTTTCTCTAGTGATTTATGATAGATTCCACACATTGGTTGCATCCCAAATGGTGTTCTTGCTATGGTTGCATCTGAGTCTTTTTTATCATAAGAGAGTAGCTTAGTTATAACACTTTCATCAACAAATGGTGAATCTACACTAAGCACAAAAAACTTTTCACAATCTAACTTCTCAAAGGTAGCTACAAACCCTGCTGTTGGTGCATACTCTTTAGTTTCTACATCTTCTATAAACTCTGCTTCAAAGTCAAATTTATCTGAATTTTTGCAAGATATATATACATTTTTAAAAAGCTTTTTTAAACGGTGGTATTGAAATTGTGTAAGTGTAGCAAAGTCACCAAAAGGGAGAAGAGATTTATCTTCCCCCATTCGACTACTTTTGCCACCTGCAAAGATGACACAAGGTATATCTATCATCTAGTTTTTAACTAAACTAGCTTCGATTCTTCTGTTTTTAGCACGACCCTCTTTTGTAGAGTTATCAGCAACAAGAGATTCTTCACCCATACCCTCAGATGCGATTCTATCTTCAGCCACACCTTTTTCAACTAA
>CAZSWW010000059.1:0-7569 GCA_964611265.1 uncultured Sulfurimonas sp.
ACTTAATGTCTGAGGTATCCAATCGCCAGAACCTAAAGTTGTAAATGTTACAGTTGAAATATACATAGAAGTTATTAAACTATGTTCATGAATATCTTTTAAATTCTCAGGTGTTAATGTTGCACTAAGATGAAAAAGAGTAAAAACATCAAATATATGAAATACAATAGCATAATATAAAATAGTAATAACAGTAATCTCAAGATAGAGTAAAACAACTTGCATAAGAGCTATATGTATAGTATGTTGAAATCGACTAAAAATATATATCGCTGTATCCAATAATAAAAATCTTACAATCACGATATAAGCTATATTTGTTAATAATATTTCATATTTATACTTAGAAAATATACTTAACTCTTGTAGATGAAAATACCACTCTACCACCAAAGGTAATAGTATAAACGGTAAAAATAAAAACATACCATTTATACTTTTTAAAAATCTATGTTCTCTATGAAAATAAATTTTAAAATAATTCATTTCAATCACTTCTATCAAATATATAAGCATACATAGGTATATATATCAAAGTTAAAAGTGTCCCAATCAAAAGCCCACCAATTGCAACATCTGCTAAAGGGCTAAGTCTTTCTAGTCCTACTGCTTGTTCTAGTGCAATAGGTACCATACCTGCAATAGTTCCAAATGCAGTCATCATAACTGGTCGAAAACGAACTCTTACAGACTCTTTTGCACTTTCAAATGGATTTTCACCTTTTTCTCTGTAACTTTGATAAAAGTCAATAAGCAACACTGCATTTTTAATGATAATACCAAAAAGCAAAAGTATCCCTAAAAGGCTTGGCATACAACTAGGTTTTCCAAAAAGTAGCATTCCCCACGAAGCACCAATAAGAGAAAGTGGTAAAACTAAAATCATAATAAAAGACATTCTAACAGAACGATATATAGTGATAAGTGTCATAATCAAAACAATAACACCCAAACCAATAGCTTTTAACATCCTTGTAAAGCTATCGTGAATTTGAGCTATATCTCCTGCTTGAGTTAAAATAACACCATCAAGTTTTACATCTTTTAAAGCTTCTATTGTGTCATCTGTTAGATGAGTAACTGGTCGTTTTGCTCGGTAACCATTTACATCAATGCTATAAAGCATATTGTCTCTTTCTATCTTTGCAAAGGTAAGATGCCTTTTTAGTGTAGCTAAAGTTGAAAGTGGTACTTCACCTGTTGGAGTAACAATTGGCAAAAGTTTTAAAGTTTGTATATTTTGAGAAAATTTACCTTTTAAGTAAAGTCTTACAAACTGTGTATTCATAGACTCTAAGTTAGAAGCTAGTCCAATTATTTGCCCTTTTATGGGTAGTTGCATAGCTATTTGGTAAGGAGTTATGCCATAACTTAAAGCTTTGTTTTCATCAATTTTAAGTTCAACTTCCATAAAATCTTTGTCCCAACTTCTTGAAACAGAAGTAAGTCCATGAACATCTTGTATAGCAAGTGCTACTTTTTTTGCTTCATCAGATAACCCCTCAACCACTGGTGAACTTAAACGAACATCTACTGTGGCTTTGATACTAGAGAGGGCAGTTGCTCCAAAGTCAAAAACATCATCTCTTTTTATCCCCTCAAGATGAGAAATTTTATCTCTTATGATATTTTCTATATCCCAAACACTTAACTCTCTTTTAAATCTATTTACTGCATTTATGGTTATGGTAGCTTCTGCTGGTAAATTTCCACTTCCTAAACTAAGCACTCCAGCTTCAGAACCAAAAGCAACTGAACTCATTTTAAACCATGGTTGAGTTTTTAACCATACTAAAAGTGGTTGTAACTTTTTCTCTGCACTCTCTACCGTTTCATTAGAACTAAAAGCAACTTGAGCTTTAATAATCCCCGTATCCATCGGTGGCATCGCATCTTTACCAATAGTTGGCATAATATTTTTCAAACTTAACATTAAAACGACAACAACACCAAGTGTTAAAAAAATCCTTCTTAAAATACGAAACTTACCATTTGAAAACTCAATAATCCCAATATATGGAGTTACTAACTTTCCAATAGTATTTTCAAAAAACCACTCAAAATAACCCTCAATTTTTGTTTTCCCAACACCATTTTTGTAAAGCCATTTAGAAAGTAAAGGGATAAATGTAATAGATAAAAACCAACTAACTATAAGAGCAATAATCAAAGTCTCAATAAGTGGTTTAAAAATCTTTTGAGGAAATCCACCAACAAACATAAGTGGAAATAAAATAGCTATAGTAGCAATCGTTCCTGCAAAGACAGGGCTTAAAACCTCTTTTGTACCATTTGTTATGGCATCTTCTAGCTTTTCATGCCCCTTAGTTAAATGTCTTTCTATGTTTTCAAGAACAACAACAGCATCATCTGTAAGCATTCCCAGAGCCAAAATAATAGCAGTGTAGATAACAATGTTTAACTCACCACCTGTTAGCCAAATAATCGCCATTGTTGAGAAAAATACCATAGGGATTGAAAGTCCAGCAGCAATAATGGCACGAAAATTTCCTAAAAATAGCATAATCACAAGAAGTGTATAGATAACAGCATCACGGAGGGCTTCAAGCATATTTGTATTTGCTTGTTCTATAAGGTCTCTTTGAGTATCACTTATCTCAAAGTTTATATTTGGATATTGTAGTTTTAGCTTTTCAATCTCATCTCTTGTAGCTTTACTAACATCTAAAACACTACCTTTAGGGGCTCTTTGAACAGCAAGAGCAATCGCACTTTTACCATTTCCAATATAACCACTTGTTCTTTTTTTGTATGACCATTTTACATCTGCAATATCACCAAGTCTTACATTTGGCATAATTTGAAGTTGTTTTAATCTCTCAACATTATCTTTTTCACCATAAAAAGTAACCGTATAAAAATCATTATCCCCTTTTATAAAACCTATGGGAATATCACGATTTAAAACATTTATGGCTTTGGTAATTGTTTCAAAATTTACACCATATCTTTTTGCTTTAAAAGGGTCTACTTCTATATTGATAGCACTTTCATAACCACCAAAAACTTCAACATTTCCAATCCTTTCATTGCTTAAAAGATAAGGTTTTATAAAACTGTCCGCTATTTTTCTTATATCTGCTAAATCAATGCTACTATTTTTAGGACTAAGAGATATAACATCAACTGGAAGGGTAAAATCTCCTGCTGTATAGATAGCAGGATTTATCCCTTGTGGAAGTTTTGCTTTTGCAATTGAGAGTGCATTTGCTACATCAACTGCAGCTGCATTTAAGCCTTTTTCATAGTCAAAATCAACTTTTACTATGGAGTAATTGGCAACATTTACACTACTTACATCTGTTACAAGTCCAAGTCTTGAAACCTCTTGTTCTATAGGCTTGGAAACACTTGAAGCTGCCACTTGTGCTGTAGCACCAGGCACCTGAGTGATCACAATAACTTGTGGTGGATTTGCATCTGGAAATAAGTTTTTTGGTAAAGTGATAAGAGCAATTATCCCCATAACAAAAAATGTAACTATGATAGAATAAAGAAAATATGGTCGTTTATAAAAAAACTCAAACATTTTTTACCCCTTTACTTTAAGAGCATAACCACTAGATAATCTTAACAAAATATCTGGTTTTGCAATAACAATCTCTTTATTTTGTAAATTTTCTGATACAACCACACCCTGCTCAGCACTTTGGATAATATGAACCTCTTTTGGTATAGCTTTATCACCCTCTATCACAAGTACATAACTTTTACCATTTTTATCTAAAAGTGCATCAAAAGGTAAAAGTGTAGCTTTTTGTTTAAAAACAATCACATCAACCTCAACCCTATCACCACTTGTAAGTTTAGAATTTCCTGTATATATTTTGTATTCCCAAAGACCATGAAATGTACTTCCAAGTGCAGTAGCTTCATAGTTTTTTGAATTGAACTTTACACCCCTCATCGGTATATTACTAGGTATTCGTACCATCAAGTAAAAACCATTTTTAGAACTAATCGCTACAAGTGGCTTACTAGGACTACTCAAAGCCCCTTTATTTGAAAAAGTCTTAGCAATAACTCCATCTACGGGTGAGAGAATGGTCGCATAAGATAAATTGTTTTTTAACTCTATCTTTTTTTGTTTAAGCGATGATATTTGAGCTTGAGTATTTGCTATCATACTTATCTCTTTTTGAGATTCTTCTACTGAAGCACCCTTTACTTTTAAAAGTTCCAAAGTCCTTCTATGTGTTGCTTCAAGATTTTCTAAAGATATACTAGATGCTTGAAGTTGCTCTTTTAGTGTTGCTAATGAACTTTTTATAGAAGTTGTATCTAACTTAACAACGATTTCACCTTTTTTCACCTTTGAACCACTTCGCTTTATAGAGATAATTCTTGCTGAAATTCTTGATGAGAGTTTTACATCTTTGTCATTAGCCACTTCTGCTAAATATGGTAGAGTAAGTTCCACATCATCCACTTTTGGAGAAAGTTTTGAGACAACAATCGGATATATTTTTGCTTTAGGTGTATTTGCATCTTTTGCTTGAGCTTTTTTTACAGCTTTTACACCACTAATTACTAAACCAACAACAACTAAAGTGCTTAAACCTATTTTTATAACTTTACTCATCTTACCATCTCCTCAATATTGTTACCATAAATAACTGCTAAACTCATAACAGTTTGCCACTTTTGTGCTTCTATCTTAAACAAATTTGCCTTTTGTGCAACAACAGCATCTTCATAACGAAGATATTCTTCAGTAGCTAACCGACCAGTTGTAAAATTAACTTTTGCTATCTCTAAAAGCTTTTTCTTGTTTTCTATACTTTTTTTGTAAAGTTTTATAGAATTTTCTTGTAATTGTAAAGACTCTTTTAGCATCTTTGATTCTGCTTCTAACTCATCTCTTTGTTTTTCTAATTCAACCATAGATGATTGTAAAATAACTTTAGCCATAGATATAGAACTGTATCTATTCATATCTACTAATGGTATATTTATAACTAAACCAATATCACTATAATTCTCATTTACAGACTTATCATTGTTATATGCTTTTGCTTTTGAAAAAACATAACTTCCATGAGCTACTACAGATGGGTAAAGTTTCTCTTTTTGAACTTTCAAATCGATACTATTTGCCTCAACTTTTTTTTCTAAAGGTTTTAAAGAGTCCATTGAAGTTACTTCAAAACTATCTATTTGTTCCATATCAACTGGTTTTTTAAGAGTTATACCAGTTATACTTTGTATGCTACTTATCACTCTTTTCTCTTGTAATTCTATGTTGTTTTTAGCAATTGAGATTTCATTTATAGCATCTTCTATTTTGTAAAGTGAAGATTCTGATAACCTTCCATTTTCTACTTTTATTTTTATAGTTTTTCTTGTTTCAAGTAAAGATTTTTCTTTTATTTGAAGAGATTTTTTTAATGATACAAGATATGAAAAATTTGCATTTTGAGAGATTATTATAGCTTCATTTTTTATAAGATTTATATACTTCTTTGCTTCTACACTTTTTTGCATCGCTTCTGCTTTTTTTGCAGCTGTATAAATAGACTTTACAAAAATTGGCATAGAAAACTTTGCACCAGCTTTATATATATTTTTACTAAAAGGTTGTCCAACACTTGCATCTTTAACCATAGGCAGAGACTTATTTGGTGGAATAGGGATTAGACCTGTTGCTTTGTTATAGTTATCGTACGATGCAAAAACATCTATCTTTGGATATAGTGATGACTCTACCATACCTTTTTGAATTTTGCTTTTTTTAACAGAGACAATATCTATCTTAGTTTGTGAATGTGATTTTAAGGCTTCAAATAATTCAGAGATACTTTGTGCTTCTAAAAAGCACGGTAAAATAAGTGCGATAAGTAATCGTTTCATCTATCTAACCTCCAATGATTTTTTTATATTATCAAAAATATATTTAGCTATCTCATCAGATGAGCATCCATTACAAGTATCTATATTTTCATCAAGTATCATAGCTTTTTCTCTCAATGGTTTTGTTGTAACCATAAGACTTAAACTTCCAACAATCATGAAGTGTATAACCATCGGGATAGACTTTTTAAATAGTTTCTCCTCTTCACCTTTTTTTAAGATATCGATTAAAAGTGAATAAAACTTTCTCATACTAGCAAACATCATCTCAGGTAGATGAGCTCCACTATCGCTTAACTCTCTTAACAAAAGGGATGGAAGGTAAGGATGCTTATGAGCATAAGTAGAATAAGAAGATATAAAAATTTCCAACTCTTCTAAAGTGCTGTTACACTCTCTTCTAGCATTCATAACATCATTATATAAAGCTTCAAAAAGTCCACTCATAACTTCAGAATAAAGTCCAGACTTATTTTTAAAGTAGTAATAGATTAATGCTTTATTAATATCACTATTTTTTGCAATATCATCAACAGTAGTTGCATCATAACCCTGTTTTGAAAAAAGCAATTTTGCATTTGTAAGAATTTTTGATTTTGTTAGAACAGCATCTCTTTTTTGTCTTGGCATAAAAAACTCCTGATATAATTAACTAACTGGTTAATTATATCATAAATATTGATTACCATTCTTTCAACTCATTATAAAGACTATCTCTCTCTATCGCTCTAAATCCACTATCTTTTATAAGTGCTACAAACTCATTTAAGTCCATACCATTTGCACTTTTTGCACCTGCTGCTGAGTTTATAGACTCTCGCTCTATTGTTCCATCTAAGTCATTTGCACCAAACTCTTGGGCTACAAGTGCTAGGTTTACAGTTGAAGTTACCCAGTAGGCTTTTAAGTTCGCAACATTATCTAAAACTATACGACTTATCGCCATTGTTTTTAGTATCTCATTTGCAGTTATCGCTTCTTTTATATTTAAATAGTTATTTTCAGTTTGGTAAACTAGAGGTATAAAAGCATTAAATCCACCTGTTTTATCTTGAAGTTCTCTTATTCGCATCATGTGGTCGATGCGATTTGCACGAGATTCTACATGACCAAAAAGCATAGTAACATTACTCATTTTCCCTCGTTCATGCCATTTACGATGTATCTCAAACCATTGGTCTGATGTTACCTTACCTTTACAGATATAATCTCTTACTTTTTCATCAAATATTTCAGCACCACCACCCGGCATAGAATCAACACCATTTTCAACCATAAGGTCTAGTATCTCATCATAAGTTTTACCATAATGTCTTGCTAAAAAATCAACCTCAGCAGCTGTAAGTGCTTTTACATGAAGATGTGGATACTCTTTTTTTATAGTTTTAAATATATCTAAATACCACTCAAGCCCAGTATCAGGGTTATGAGCCGAAACTATATGAACCTCTTTTACACCACGAGATTCTACATCTTTTACTATTTTCATAATCTCATCATGGCTCATAGCATAAGGGTTTGGGTTTTTTCTGTTAGCACTATATGCACAAAACTTACATATATCAGCACATACATTTGTTGGGTTTATATGGCGATTTATGTTAAAGTAAGTCTTATCTTGGTGTAGTTCTTTTCTTTTAGCATCTGCTAATTCACCTAACTCAAACAAGTCCATATCGTATAGTTTTAGTGCATCTT
>CAZSWW010000060.1:0-7505 GCA_964611265.1 uncultured Sulfurimonas sp.
CACTACAAACCATACAATGGTCACAGTTATCATTCCATTCTATTCTAAGAGCTGAAACTTTACCGAGAATACCATAAGTAGCACCAATAGGACAGATATAACTACACCAAGCACGACGAGAAAAGAAAACTTCAAATGCAAGAACTATTGCAACCCAAATAAGAGATAAACTCCAACCATAGGCAATAGCACGACTTAAAATTCCAACAACACTAAATGTTTCAAAAACTAAATAACCACTTGAAAAAGCTAAAACTAAAAATATTGTCCAAAAAAAGTATTTAATACGATGATCAAATTTTCTATCTTTAATTATTTTTTTTGCAACTAAAGTATTGTGCCATTTTTCACCAATCTCACTAAGTATCCCATATGGACATACCCAAGCACAATAACTTCTTCCACCAACAAGTAGGTAAAAGATGGTAATAGTGCTTACTCCAATAATAATATTTATATGAAGATGATGTTCTGCTAAAAACATTTCCAATGTTGTAAAAGGGTCAATAAGGTGAAACCCTAAAAACCTAGAACCATTTAATGTTCCTTCTAAAACTTGTATATCTATAGCAAAAGATAAAAAGAAAAGTAAATGTACAGAGATAACAATAATCCATCTTTTTGCACGAATACTTAATCTTTTTTTTCCATCTTTTGTTGTAGTAAAAAATGTTGATAAAAACGATGTTTTTTTTATGGTTTCTCTACTATTATATTTATCCATAATTATGCCCTATTTTTTAGAGTCTTCGAGCGCCTTTTTTCGTGCTGGAAACTCTCCTATTTCATTTGCTAGTCTTTTTAAGTCATCTTGGGATAGGTGAAGTAAAAGACCCCTCATGACAACATTTTCTTTTCTTCCAGCTTTAAAATCATCAAGCTTTTTATAAAGAGCATCAGCACTTTGTCCAAAAAGTTTTGCTCCCATAAGTTTTTTACCATATTGCATACCACTAGCATCTACGCCATGACATGAAGAGCATTTGCTTTTATATTCATCACTTACTTTAAAGCTACTAATATTTCCAGCTTTGTCTCTAAGTGCTGTAAGTGCTTCACTCTCTTTCTCCCTATCACTCTTGCCTTTTGGTTCATTGTTTGTTTTTGCAGCTGTTCTATTACCTATATTTTGTGTGATTTTACCAGCTTCTCCACCATTGTAAGCACCTCCTTGAGATGCTACCCAAGCCATTAGACCTAATGTTAATAGTGTGAAAAATCCTGCTATTATATTTTTCATTTATTTATTCCTTATCTTTTGAATTTGTAAATTAAAGTTATATATGTCTTGTGAAATTGCTTTTATCTCTTTATCACTCATGTTGTGAATTAAGTCATTCATAAATACATTTTCTTTTTTGCCAGTTTTAAAAGCGATGATTTTTTTATAAATATAATCAGCATCTTTTCCTAAAAGTGATGGTCCAAGAACACCATTTGCATAATCATCATGACATGCTGAACATTTTAGCCTAAATATAGGGCTTAGTTGTCTTGATAATAAAGATACTTGAATCCTTTCATATGGACTTCTAATGTGCATTTGTGCATCTAAAATTGTTCTTGGTCTTATGCTTACTTCTGCGTTTTCATTGGCAGGTTGTGATTTTAAATCATAATCACTTTTTACACCATAGTCGTAATAAAATGAATTTTTATTAGAGGATTTCCCCTCTTGCATCTGTTTTTCATCTGATTTAACTTTTTGGGTATATTCGTTTTTGTTTGCCACTATCTCTATTTTTGGTGATGCTTTATCTGATGCTGTTTTGCTAATAGCATCTTGTTTATCAGATTCTTGCTTATCTCCACATGCCCAAAAACTAATTGCTATCAAAAAAGTTGATATTATAGTTAAACTATTTAATTTCATTTTATTCCCTTAACTTTTATTTGAGTAATACTCATCATAAGTCATTCTCGGTTTTATAACGATGGATGGGTTTGAAGTTGGACAAACATCTTGACATACACCACAACCTATACATCCATCATAAATTTCAGGTCTTTTCCCACCATTAGCATCTGGAACCATAGCTATGGCACTTAATGGATTTGGTATTGGACACATATCAGCACATAAGCTACATTGCTTACCCTTAAATTCATTAAATTTCTTAATAAGTTCTATCTCTTCTGGTGTTTCATTTACAACTGAACTTGTAAAGGCTAACATCTTGTTGTCATAACCATCGGGTATAGGTGTGCTACTCATAGCTAAACATGTATTTGGAAATTCTAAAACAGCTATTCCCATTTTTATATCTTCAGCTTTTTCTGTCTTATGGTCTAATGCACCACTTGGACAAGCCAAAACACATGGAACAGCATTACAAGCAAAACAAGCTCTTACATTTGCATCTATATATGGTGTTCCTTCTCCGTAACCTTGTCCAACATCATTTAGCTTTATAGAATGATAAGGACAAACTTGTAAACATTGTCCACATTTTATACAAAGTGCTAAAAAGTCTTTTTCAGGAAGTGCTCCAGGAGGTCTTAGTTTATTCTCTTTACCTTTTAGATATGGGCTAAAAACTATCCCACCACCTAAAACAAGACCTAAGACTCCTAAGGTAGAATATTTAACAAATTCTCTTCTATCTGTTTTTATTTTTTTTGCCATAACTATCCTTTCATTAAAATGCTTTATACATTTTTGGTTTTTTATCTTCCATTAAAAATAGTGGTTTAGAAAATGGAGCTAATTTTGCTAAGAAATTAAGTAGTGAAATTACAGGTGAACCATAAAAAAATTTTACATCACTATTGTATATCCAAAGTTGATCTGCATATCTATACACTTTGTGAGGTGTGTCTCCAATACCATCATGATCATTATCAAAACCTTCATAATTGTCCCAATAATTACCCACTATCTCATTTTCATGTGTTCTATCTCGCTTAGAATCATTTACAATATCTTCTATATTGCCCATTACGATATTGTTCTTCATAATATTATCTACGCTTAAAGAGTGAAAGTGGATAGCTTCTGCATTATATAATATCTTGTTTCCTTCTATGAAATTATGAGTTCCAGGTTCAAAAGGTGATCTGTCTATATAAAATCCCTGTGCACAGTATATTACTGTGTTGTTTTTTAAGGTAAAATTGGAAGCATCTTTTAAACCTATTCCCATACCTGTCGCACCTAAAGAACTTTTTACAATATTTCCTGTTGCGATGGAATCTTGTGAATACATGAAAAATATACCTACCGAATTATTTTCATAGACATTATCTCTAATAAAGTTTTTACCTGCGTACATAAAATGTAAAGAATATCTATTATATTTTCCAAAATTTCTCTCTATTAAGTTTCCATGTGAATACCAAACAACCATATCTCTTGACTTTATAAGAGAATTCTTTTTAATGATATTATTATTGGAATACCATAATCTTAAACCATCACCTCTAAGACCTAATGAAAATTCTTTTGAAGTGATTTTATTATTACTTATAATTGAATTATCTACCATCTGCATATCTATACCAAAAAGGCAATCCTTAATAATACAATTACTAATTTCACATTGTTTAATTTTTGCTACTTTATCTTTATGCATAGATATAGCACCATCTAAATTTTCATGTCTAGACCCACTATTTATAATAGTAAGATTTTTCAAAGTAACATAAGAACTTTTAATTTTAATTACACTACCATTGTTCTCACCATCAATTATGACCCCATCTTCTTGACCTATTATAGAAAGTGGTTTATTGATTATAATACTACCATTGTAAACCCCAGTATGGAGTTTTAAAATCGATCCAGCCGGTGCTTTATTTATAGCATCTTGAAGTGCATTTGCACTTAAAGATAGCATTGTAATGGTGGTAATAAACAATAAGATTTTTAACATCAAAACTTACTTATGCTCTATGCTCTAGCTCTCTAAGTGCTTTTTGTTTTGCAAAAAATGCAAGAAGACTAAAAAGACTTATGAGTAATATCATATAAAAACCTATTGTAGGATAAGAATGTGTTGTAAATTGAGCAATCTTACCATCTCCAAAAACAGTAGGCATGAATGGTTTTATTTTAAATGCACCCCAATCATGTAAATTGTGTCCAAACCAATAAAGCCAATAAGAATAATCTGCTATAAAAATTAATGGTAAAGCGACTGGAATAAGCATAATATAACTATATATTTTTTTATTATAAAGCATAAAAAATATCATTCCCAATGAAAGTGCTAAAAGTGCATATGGACCTATTGCTCTTTCAAAATGACCACCCCTCCACATAGGATCCATTCCAACATAGTGGTTTATTGTATTCATCTCATGTACTTCTCCACTATAACCATCAAAATGAAAATATACAGGAATACCCTGAGGAAATGCTTTTTTAGGATAATTTGGTGCTTCTAAAGATACTGCCCAAATAGGAAGTGATGCAGGACCTATTTCAGATTCACTATCTATCATTTTATCTAAGTTATTATGAGCTTCTTTTGGTGTAGCAACACTCTTATAACGACCTTTGTTATAAAAGTTCCATACCTCTTTAGTTAATGGTGAAATTTCATCTATCTTCCCCTCATCTATTTTATTTAATGTTCCATGAAAAGCAATCATTGGAAAAGTGAAAGTAAAAGTTAAAATCAATAAAGCTATAAAGGTAAAAACCCTAGCCTTTATTAAACTTGGATGCATAGCAACTCCTTGTATTAAAGTTAATTATTATATCTAAAAAAGAGATTATTAATTTTATTTAAACTAACAAATCTGTTGTTTTATGCTTAAATATTATAAAAAGTAACATATCAGACTTCTTGCATAAGTTCTTACAAAAAACATCCTAATCAATATCTTTAGATTTAAGAAGTTATGCAAGAAGTCTATCAATTAAGATAAAATATAAAACTTTGTATAGAAAAAATCTATACAAAGCTATAAGCTAGTTATTTTTAAAATAAATTCGCATTTTCATCTACCCATTTAAAGTATTCGATAATGTCATTTACTTCTTCTTTTGTCATATGTTGATTAGGCATTCTTAAATTGAAATAATTAATCATACCCTCTACATAAGGTTCTTTATATTTACTTTTTGGATTTAAAACAAAATCTCTTACCCATTGTTCAGGTTTTTCATGTCTTTGTAAAACACCAGTTAAATCTGGTCCTGAAGATACTTTACCAATAACATGACATCCACCACAACCACCTTCACCAAAGGCTCTCTCACCAGCAGCAGCAGCAGCAGATTGTTTTGTTGCAACTTTTTTCACAAGTAAGTTTTTCGCTCTAATTCCAACATCCGCAGTTTTAACCATATATTGCCAAATCATATTTTCAAAAAGTACAGCTTTTTCCAAATCACCATCTTTAACAGCTTTATCAGATAATTTTTTCTGTTTAGCTATTTTACTATACTGATCAAGAGCATCTTCCACAAGTGCTTTTACAGTTGGATATTTTTCATAATGATTAGCTTTTAAGAATTTAACAACAGATTGAATAACAGCATCAGTTGCAGCATTTACAGCCACTGTTTTGTCATATTCTGCTTTTAACTCTTCTTTAGACATTGTTTTCATTTTTAGTTTTTGAGCCGAAACATATTTTTTGTTTGGATCTTTAACCATTAAGTAACCCATCATTTCTAAGTGAAGTGCTGAACAGAACTCTGTACAGTAGTAAGGGAATACACCCTCAATATCAGCTTTGAATTTAACAGATGCAGTTTTACCTGGCTCTAATGAAGCATGTACATCAAAGTTATCTACAGTAAATCCGTGAGTTTCATCTTCTGCTCTTTCAAGGTTTGTTAAATAGAATGTAACATTATCACCTTTATTTACAGTAACTCTTTCAGGGTTAATATGAGATCTAACTAATGTTGCATAAATAGTTACATTATGTCCATCTCTAACAACTCTTTCTTGACCTGCTAATGTTTTCCCTTTAGAAATTTTACCAGTTCTTGAGTTTGTACCCATTTTGTATCTTACTTCTGGGTGTAATTTACTCATACGAATACAAACAGCTTGGTGAGGTTCACCTAAAGGAATCGGCATATCATAAACAAGATCCATTTTTTTACCACTAATATCAATTAACTGGTGATTTTGTGGATGTAATGGTCCAACTGGGTCAAATCTGTCAATTGCAAGTTTATTAAGAGAGATAATATACTTACCTTGAGGATCAGCAGATTTACCTTCCATACCAGCTAAGTGACCAACATTGTAGTGAACATTAACTTTATCTAAAACTTTTAGATGTTTATAATCCCATTTTACAATTTGTGAATCAACATATAGAGATGTATATATTACTCCATCTTTCCATTTTTTACCATATTGATTATGTAATGGCCCTAGTCCTAGTTCAACTTGACCGTGTAATGCATCTTTCATACTTAAGATTGGAATCCCATAAGGGTCTTTACCAGCATATTTATGGTCTTTGATTAGTTTTTGAATTTTACTCCATTTATAAACAGAAGCATGAGTATCTAGCTTACCACAAACTACGATATATTCACCATCAGGAGATACATCAACACCATGTGGTGATTTTGGTTCAGGAATTAAAACTAGAGCATCATTAGCAACTGCAACATCAATAGGAATAACTTTAATTCCATTAATCATTTTATAATTATCTTTATTTTCAGCAAGTTTTGCTAATTTTTTCCAATTATATACATGTAAGAAATCGGTATCATTTCTTGAACAACCAGCTTCAAATGGAGGCATACCAACTTCGATACCACCTGTGTACATTTCTGAGTTAAAAGAGTTTGTAAATCCCCAACCATCAGAAGCACCTTTACCAGCATCACTTAAATCTTGCATATATGGAGGAAGCTCAAGAACAAAAGATTTTTTTTGATTGATACGACCTATTTTTGGATTAAATTTCCAAAAAGTTATACCACCACGATATGTTTCTTTGTATTCTTCAATTGGGTGATAATTATTATCAAAAGGTGCAGCATATTGTGAAGCTTCTAAAATATAATCAGAGTTAGGAGTAAAGAAAGCTCCACCATGATCTGATTTAAAAACAGGATTAACAACAATTTGTTTTGTTTCAAAGTCATTTAAATCAATAACAGCAATACGAGGATTAGCTTTATCGTTGATAACTAACCATTTACCATCATAAACACCTTTTGTTTCTGAAAGTGCAGGGTGATGAGTATCTCCCCAGTTGATTTCACGACCACGAACATTACCTTGTCTTAAAACCTTTTTACTCTCTTCATCAAATCCATAACCTTGCCATGGCTCAGGTGTAAATACAGCGATGTATTTTAAGATTTTCATAGATGGAACACCATAGACCATAATCTGTCCAGATTGTCCACCAGAACTAAATACCATAAATTCGTCTCTACCACCACTTGGTGTGTAGGTTTTTGCAGCACGAATTATATCGTTTTCTGTAAGCCCTCTTGCCTTCATTACTTTTTGTAATTCACCACCACCAGCAGCAGATGCAACTGTTGCAGCAAGTGTAGTACCTAAAACAAGTGA
>CAZSWW010000061.1:0-7358 GCA_964611265.1 uncultured Sulfurimonas sp.
TACAAAAAATAATGAAGGCAAGAGGCTTAACAGAAAATGATGTTATTCGTGCTGCAAAAACTTATCTACCAACTGGTGGTAGAGATGAGTATGTTGTATTTAGTTCTGGTGGTCAAAGTGGACAAATGATTGTCTATGGTGTTCCATCTATGAAGATTTTAAAATATATCGCTGTATTTACACCTGAGCCTTGGCAAGGGTATGGGTATGACGAAGATAGTAAAAAAGTCTTAAGACAAGGTAATATCCGTGGTCGTGAGATAAACTGGGGAGATACACATCACCCTGCACTTTCTGAAAAAGATGGTAAATATGATGGTAAATGGCTAGTTATAAATGATAAAGCCAATCCTAGAATTGCTGTTATTGATTTATTAGATTTTGAAACTAAACAAATAGTTGTAAATCCTATTCTTAAATCAGATCATGGTGGAGCATTTTTTACACAAAATTCTGATTATATTTTAGAAGCTTGTCAATATGCTGCACCTTATGATAATAACTATCACCCAATAGAAGAATATAAAGAGACTTATAGAGGTGGAGTTACTGTTTGGAGTTTTGATAATAAAGAGGGACGAATACATCCTGAGAAATCATTTACAATTGAAATGCCTCCATATATGCAAGATTTATCAGATTCTGGTAAAGGTGCAAGTGATGGTTGGGGATTTACAAACTCATTTAATACAGAGATGTACACAGGTGGTATAGAAGTTGGTATGCCTCCTTTTGAAGCTGGTTGTTCAAGAAACGATACCGACTTTATGCATGTATATAATTGGGAAAAGCTAGCAAAACTTGCTAAAGATAAGAAAAATTATAAAAAAGTTAATGGTATGAAAATTATACCTATAAGTGTTGCTGTTGCAAACCATGCACTTTTTTTAATTCCTGAACCAAAATCTCCTCATGGTATTGATGTTTCTCCAGATGGTGAATACATTACAGTTTGTGGTAAACTAGATACTCATGCTTCAGTTTATAAATGGAGCAAGATTCAAAAACTTATCAAAAGTAAAGATTATGCAGGTAAAGATCCTTATGGAATCCCTATCTTAGACATGAAAAAATCATTACATGGTCAAGTTGAATTGGGTCTTGGGCCATTACATAATCAATATTCAAATGTTGATGGTGAGATATATACTTCACTATATGTTGATTCACAAATCGTAAAATGGAACTATAAAACACTTAAAGTTTTAGATAAAGAAAATGTTCATTATAATGTTGGACACCTTTGTGGTATGGAGGGTAAATCTGCAGATCCTCAAGGTAAATACATTATCTCTTTAAATAAACTTGCAATTGATAGATTCCAAAATGTTGGTCCATTACACCCACAAAATCATCAATTAATTGATATTAGTGGTAAAACTATGGATCTTCTTTATGATATGCCAATCCCTTTAGGTGAACCTCACCAAGCTGTTGCTATCAGAGCTAGTAAACTTCACCCTGAAGTTAGATATAAAATGGGTACAAATACTAAAACTGGTAAAATGCATAAAGGTAAAACTTTAGCTGGACAAGAGAGAATTGTAAGAAAAGGTAATAAAGTATTTGTATATGGTACTATGGTTAGATCTCACATAAATCCTGAAAGAGTTACAGTAAATAAAGGTGATGAAGTAACATTTTATCTAACAAACTTGGAAAGAGCTGAAGATGAAACTCATGGTTTTACAGTTGATCACTTTAATATTCATGGTTCATTAGAACCAGGTGAAACTATTGAACTTAAATTCAAAGCTGATATTGAGGGTGTATTCCCTTACTACTGTACAGAGTTCTGTTCAGCACTTCACTTAGAAATGATGGGTTACTTAATGGTTAAAGATCCGAACAAAAAATATGTTTCGGCTCAAAAACTTAAAATGAAAACTATGTCTATAGAAGAGCTAAAAGCTGAATATGACAAAACTGTTGCTGTAAATGCTGCTACAGATACTGTTATACAAAGTGTTGTTAAGTTCCTAAAAGCAAATCATTTTGAGAAACATGCTGTTGTTAAAGACCTTGTAACAGATGCACTTGACCAATACGGTAAAATTCCTGCACAGAAAAAACTATCAGACAAAGCTGTAAAAGCGAAAGACTATGAAAAAGCTATTTTATTTGAAAATATGATTTGGCAATATATGGTTAAGACTGCTGATGTTGGAATTAGAGCAAAAGATGCTCTTGTAAGATTAGTTGCTACTAAACAATCATCTGCTGCTCAAAGAGGTGAAAGAGCATTTGGAGAAGGTGGATGTGGTGGTTGTCATGTTATTGGTAAAGTATCATCTGGTCCAGATTTAACAGGTGTTCTACAAAGACATGAAAACGCTGAAAAATGGGTAAAAGATTTTATTATGAATCCTGCTTCTAAATATAAAGAACCTTATGTTAAAAGTATGATTGATTACTTCAATCTTAAAATGCCTAACCAGCATATGAATGCTGAAGAAGCTAAAGATATTATTGAATACCTAAAATGGGTAGACAAAAATGCTAATTTATTCTAAGAATAAATAAAATTTCTTTACGGAGGGGATTACCCCTCCTAGCATCTTGTTTAATTATTAAATATTGATATATATCATATGATAATATATATGATTTTAGATATAATAAGTAAAATTTATTATTATTTTAATAAAAATTTATTAAACTCTTCTGCATAAAATTCTTTTTATAAAGATTTAAGCAAAAAGTTGATTTTAATAATAATAAATTTTTTGATTTTAAGGAGTAGATATGCACCCAAGTCTAATAAAAGCTAGAGTTTTTGCAACATTAGCTTTAATTATTTTAACATTTTCTTTTACACTACCTATGATAGGTTTTCATGGAACACTAAATAAAATTAGTGAAGATAGAGTTGACGAGATAACACCACTAAATAAATCTATTTGGAACTTGTACAATCAAGGTAGATACAAAAGTGTAGCTACAGATAAAGAAGCACACAATAATCTTGACAAGATGATAGAAGAAGGAGCAGAGATTGGTGTTGCTTCATTACCTATTTGGGCAGTTTCATTAGAAGCACCAAACTACCCAAAAGAGGCTTTTCCTGAGGGTATTCCTGTTTTCTTTCACTTTGATGGCTATAGTGGTGAAGTTCATGAGATGAATACAATCAATCATTATGTTGGTATGGATCCTATGTGGGTAGGTGGTCATTTTGAAAGAGCTATTGGTATATATGCACTTCTTGCTTTATCTCTTGGGATGATTTATTTTATAGCATACAACAACAAGTTGCTTAACTACATTATGCTAATCCCTGTTTCATTACCTATTCTTTTTATAGCTGATTATTCTTACTGGCTCTATTGGTTTGGACACAACCTTCATGATTGGGGAGCCTTTAAGATAAAACCTTTTATGCCAACGGTTTTTGGAGATGGTAAGATTGCACAGTTTACAACTCATTCTTACCCTACTATTGGGTTTTATATGATTTTGGCTATAAGCTTACTAAGTCTTCTCGCATTTTTTGCAAAACAAAAAGCGATGAGAGAGATGCGATTATAAAAACTTTTAGGGTTAAATATGTTTAAAATATTTTTTTATCTTTTTTTATCTACTTTTTTAAGTGCAAATATACTTCAAGAAGCTATAGATAATGCACCAATAGGGTCAATTTTGAAATTACCTACTGGTGTATATAAAGGTAAAATTACTATAGATAAGCCTATCACTATAATTGGTAAAGATGATGGTGTTATCATAGATGGAGAGGGGAAGGGTACTGTTATAACTATAAAGGGTTCTTATGTAACTCTAAAGAATTTAAAAATCATAAATAGTGGAGACCAACATCAGACACTAGATGCAGCGATAAAGATGGATACTGGTAAACAGTGTGAAATTAGTCACTGCATCATAGATGATTGTCTTTTTGGAATCGATATGCAGATGATAAGTAATTCTATAATCTCAAATAATATTATTACATCAAAAGCAGTAGGTCTTGGGTTAAGAGGTGATGGATTAAGACTTTGGTATTCAAATGATAATATCATAAAAGAAAATTCACTTATAAAATCAAGAGATATGGTTGTGTGGTATTCTCACGGAAATCTTATAGAAGAAAATTATGGAGAACATAATCGATATTCACTTCATTTTATGTATGCAGGAAAAAACATAGTAAAAAACAACACTTATAAATTTAACTCTGTTGGTATATTTTTTATGTATTCTCAAGACACTATAGCTATTGGAAATGTTGTTCAAAGTTCATTAGGTGCAACTGGTATGGGGATAGGGCTTAAAGATGTAAGTAACTTTACTATAAAAAATAACACCATATTGTATTGTGCGCAAGGTCTTTATATAGATAGATCACCATTTGAGCCAGATACACATAACTGGCTTATAGGTAATAAAGTTTTATACAATGCAGAAGCTATGCATTTTCATTCATTAAGTGAAAACAACATTGTAAAAGAAAATGTAATTATGGGAAATATTGAAGATATTGTAAACGATAGTAGAGGTAGTAAAACTAATGAAAATGAGATAGTAAATAATTACTGGGACAACTATACAGGGTTTGATAGAGATAACGATAATATAGGTGATACTCCTCACCGTGTTTATCAATATGCAGACCAACTTTGGGTATATAACCCAAATGTAAAGTTTTTTTATGGTTCTCCTGTAATCTCATTACTAAATTTTCTAGCAAAACTAGCTCCATTTACAAAACCGATTTTCTTACTTGAAGATCAAAAGCCTAAAGTTAGGATAGAAGGATAAATATGGCAAAAGTACAAACAGATAGAAGGGAATTTATAAAATACTCAACACTTGGAGTTCTTGGACTTGTTCTTGGTGGTGGTATGGTCTTTAGTCCATACATCTTAAAAGCAGAAAACAGATTGAGACCACCAGGTGCTGTTGATGAAAATAGATTTTTAGGATTGTGTATAAAATGTGGGCAATGTCTTCAAGTATGTCCATACCACTCTATAGAGTTAGCCAATATGGCAACTGGTTATGGAGAGGGTACACCATTTATAGATGCAAATGTTAGAGCTTGTTATGCTTGTGAAGCTGTACCATGTGTTCTTGCTTGTCCTAGTGGAGCATTAGACCATAGTTGTGAAAAAGCAGAAGATATACATATGGGTATAGCAGTTCTTGAACATCCAGATAGTTGTCTTGCTATGACCAACACACCTATACCTGCTTCATACAATACTAAGATGCACAGTTTTGTAGATGGTGTTGTAAATACAAATGAGTATGAACAAAATGTTTTAGAAAAGTTTGATACATTTGAGGGTAAGCAATGTAGCCTTTGTGTAGATATGTGTCCCATACCAAACCCAATGAGTGCCATCTCTATGGTTAGGGATGCAGGTGGTGGAAGTAAACCAGAAATCTATGATGGTTGTATAGGTTGTGGAGTTTGTCAAGAGGTTTGTCCAACATCAGTAGCATCAATAGTAGTTAAACCAAGAGTTACTTATGATGAATATTACAATAAAAGTTAGGAGAAAAAATGAGATTTAACAAAAAACTAAACACTTTTGCATTGGCCTCATCTTTTTTACTTGTTACTATATTTAGTGGTTGTAGTGATGATAAAAACAAAGTAGATGAAAAGAAAAGTGTTGAAGCTAAAACAGCTACACCAAAAATAGAAATCGTACAAAACAAAAATATCCATGAGATTAAAGTAGAAGAAAAAAAAGTAGATAAATCACAAAGTAAATCATATTACTACGACTACAATATAAATAGTGAATATGATGAAAAAGCTCAACCGGCAAACAAAGATGCTTCTGTACGAGTTAAACCACGAACAATGATAGATGCAAATATGAATATAAGAAGTCCTTACGAAAAAGTTAAAGTATCACTTCTTGTTAAAAGATTAAGTAAAAAATTTATACTAAAATGTTCTGCTTGTCATAATGATTATGCAAATGGAATTATTGGACCATCATTACTTGGTAGAGATTCAGATTATATTTTTAATAAAATAGCAGATTTTAAAAGTGGTAAAAAATCAAATCCACTTATGAATGACCTTATTAATATGATGAGTGAAGATGAGATAAAACAATTGGCTGATGAGATATATAGCTTTAACAAAGAGATCAAAAAAATGAGGAATAAATAATGAAAAATATAATCGTAGGTTTTTTTACAGTTTTAGTGTTAGGACTAATGGGTTGGGTAGCTTCTATAGGTGGAGCATATAATGGTGGAGAACAAGGTAAAGTTATAGAAGATATTGGAAATAGAAAAGCCTCAAATGCTAAAGCTAGCACTTTAAAAGAGAAGTCTGATAGAGAAAAAGAAGATGAGGCACTTAATGCACTTAGAGAAAAAGCAGGAAATGTTGGTGGCTTTAAAGTAAGTGATGAGTACAAAAGTAAGTGTTCATCTTGTCATGGTGTAAATGGTTCAGGTATGCAATATGGTAAAAAACTGATGGGACCTAAAATCTTTGGTCAAAGTGAAGCTGAACTTTACAAAAAACTTTCAGATTTTAAAGCTGGTAGAAAAGAGAACATGATTATGAAAGGTTTACTAATCAAACTTAATGATGATGACCTTAAACGATTTGCAAAAGAGATTGGTGAGTTTAAAGCAAAAGCTGAGGCATTAAAAGGCAAATAATATGGACAAATATAACAGTAGAGAAACCATAAATAAAACAACTTTTTTCTCAACCTTTTTTAGTAAAACAAAAGAGGGTAAATCAGGACTTAGTTATAGAGCTAAAAGATGGATAGTAGTTATATCTATACATCTTTTGTTTTTTCTATCTTTTTTTATAGATTTACAAGTTTTAGAGGGTACTTTAAATGGTTCAAGATTTTTAGGTTTTCACATGATAGACCCTTTTACTACTATAGAGGTTTTTTTAGCAACTTATCATATACCTGTAAACATCATCATAGGTGTAACAACCATCACTTTTTTATACCTTTTAGTTGGTGGTAGAACTTATTGTGCTTGGGTTTGTCCCTATGGCATCATAAGTGAAGTGGGTGAAAAGCTACACAACACACTTGTAAAGAAAAAAGTGATAAAAGAGAGAAAATTTGACCATAGAATTAGACATATATTTTGGGCTATATTTTTAATCTTGTCTTTTAGTAGTGGGTATCTTGTTTTTGAAACTTTCAATGTTGTGGGCATCTTAAGCCGTGCTATAGCTTATGGTTGGAGTGTTGCTCTTATCTGGGTAGTTGTTGTTTTTGCTATGGAGGTTTTCTTTTCTCGTCGTGCATGGTGTACTTACATCTGCCCTATAGGTACAACTTATGGTTACATTGGTAAAGTCTCAGCTCTTAGAATAGAATGGAATGATAACTGTGACCATTGTATGGTTTGTAGTG
>CAZSWW010000062.1:0-1427 GCA_964611265.1 uncultured Sulfurimonas sp.
GAGCAGGAGATGCAACAAGTGCTATAATGATATCTGGATTTTCTTCTATAAGGTCATGATGCACACTTTTATGCCATAAGTCTTCACAAACTAGCATCGATACTTTTCCAAACTTACTTGTAAAGCTTTCAAAAATATCTCCAGCTTCAAAGTATCTAGCTTCTTCAAACATACCGTAATTTGGGAGATGCACTTTAAAATGTTGAGATAGTAGCTTACCATCAGAAAAGTATAAAGCAGAATTTCTAAAGACTGCTTTATCTTTTATAGCAGAACCAACTACTATATCTATCTTTGTACTTAGTTTAGCTAACTCTTCTAACTCATCTAAAACAAAAGCATCTTCATAAAGTTTATCTTGTAAAAGGTAACCATTTAGTGCAAGTTCAGGAAATACTATTAAATCACTTTTACCTATATTTTCTTCAACAACAGCACAAATATAATCTAAATTTGAACGATTTAATTTAGGTGCGAATTGAACTAGAGTTATATTCATTAACTATTTATTTCTTCTACAACTTTAGCCAAACTTTTTACATCTGACACATTAAGAGTTTTTAAATCTTTTACTATTCTTCTGTTTAGACCTTTTAAAACTACACCATTTCCAAACTCTATAGCTATATCAACATCATCTGCTATTGATTTTATAGATTGTTTATATTTTACTGGTTTTATAAGTTGCTCTTTTAGTAGCTTAACAGCTTCCTCTTTAGTGTTATAAGGTTTTGTAGTAACATTTGAGATGATAGAAGCTTCAAAGTTATCTTGTACCATTTTTTGCATCAACTCTTCTAATGGCTCTTGAGCAGATTTTAAAAGTTCACAATGACTAGCAACAGACATATTTAAAAGCAATGCTCTTTTAGCACCTGCATCTTTAAATGTTTGCTCTAATGAACTCAAATCTGATTTCATACCAGCGATTACAAGTTGTCCATCTTGGTTATAGTTAGCAGGCCAAACTTTTTTACCATTTGCTTGTGCTTCTTCACATATCTTTTCTACAGATTCATCATCAAGACCAACTATAGCCATCATACCAGCTTCAATCTCTTCACAAGCTTTTTGCATATAAGAACCTCGTTTATGAACAAGTTCAATAGCATCTACAAAGTCAATAGCACCACTTGCACATAATGCAGAAAATTCACCAAGAGAATGACCTAGGTAAAGTTCAGCTTCAACATCTGGACAAGCCTCTTTAAAAAGTTTATATGCTACCATTTGAACAAGTAGTATAGCTGGTTGGGTATACTCTGTTTGGTTTAGTTTTTCATTTTCTTCAAAGATTAAATCTTTAAAACTAACACCTATTCTAGCACTCGCATCTAAAAACATCTTCTTTGCAAGTTCAGAATTTTCATAAAAATCTTTACCCATACCAACTGCTTGAGAACCTTGTCCCGAAAAAATCATTGCTA
>CAZSWW010000062.1:1527-7237 GCA_964611265.1 uncultured Sulfurimonas sp.
CCACAACATCCATCATCTTCTTGTTGATTTTCAGCAGGTATTCCACTTGCTAACTCTTCAGCAGATGCTTCTCTAACATTACTAAGTGTTACTGTAAATGCTAAATCTTTTCCTGCTAAAGGGTGATTGAAATCTATGATAACATTTTCTTCACCAACTTCTTTAACTATAACCTGAACAGTTCCACCATCTTCACCTTGACCATAAAGAGTCATACCCTCTTCTAAATCTATCCCAGCAAATTGGTCTTTTGGAACCTCTTGTTTTGCTTCAGGATTATGCTCACCATAAGCATCTTCAGCTTTTACAAGTAGGTCACTTTTTTCACCAACAGCCATATCTTTAAGACCATTTTCAAGTCCTGGGATAATTTGACCTTTACCAAACATAAAAACTAATGGTGCTTGACCAACATTACTATCTACTACTTTATCGCCATCACGAACTTCATACTCAATCGATACTATTTGATTTGCTTCTATTGCCATTTTATAACCTTATTATTTTGATTTTTTGATTTTATCATATTATTTTATAGTTTCCAAATTTTTCAAAGCAATAGTTGCCTCTTTTGTATCTGGATAACTAGATGCTATAGCATTATAAAAAATCTTTGCATTTTTAACATCACCTGTAGACTCCATTGATATAGCTGTATGTAACATCAATGTCGGCATATACTTTGCCTTAGAATAAAGGTCTGCACTTTTTTTAAAGTATGCTATAGCTTTAGAATAGTTTTTTCTTCTATATTGCATCTCACCTATCATATAATGTGCATAGGCTGGTTTAAACTTTTGTTCTATGAGGTACTTATAATCATTTATAGAACTTGTATAACGTTTTTTCTTAAAATTTGCCTCTGCATCTTTTAAGATCTCCCAGTTAGTTCTAACTTTTTTTTCTTTTTTAACATCTTGAAATTCTTTTTTTAATAATGCTTTAAAGTCATTAAAATCATTAACTAAACCATTGAACTCATCTCTTGAAATAAAAGAAAATTCTATTTTTTTTACCAATTTACCTAAGTGTTCCAACGATGTATTTATCTCATTTATATGAATTGAATTTTTCTCAACTATATCACTAAGTCTTTTTTGGTATTCGTTAGAATTATTTAAATCACTTAAAAATTCATCTTTTAGATGCTGTAAGTCTATTTTATTTTGATGAGAGTTTCTTGTTAAATTTTCTACAACACTTTGAAGTCCATCTAGGCGTTCTTGCATAGAATCAATTTTAAAAGTTTGATTCTTTGTTTTACTAACTATATCTTGAATCTCATTTTTGTTTTCTAAAACTGTCTTTTCACTTGAACTAAGTCCATAAGGTTCAGCATTATCTAAATCTCCAGCACCAAACGCAGATGGTTCAGCACTATAAAGATTTAAAGAAAAAAAAGTTGCACAAGTTACAACTAAAAATTTGTTTATCATAAAACTACGGAAGAAGTTTTAAATCTACACGACGGCTTTTAGCCCAACAGTCTTGAGTCTTTTCACTACATACTGGATTACTCTCACCATAACTTACCATAGTTATAGAAGTAGGAGCAACACCATCTGCAATCATAGCTTTTTTAACACTTTGAGCTCTTTTTAGACCAAGTGCAAAGTTATACTCATCACTACCCCATTCATCACAATTACCTTCTAGTTTTACACTATAATTATTAGCTTCATTTTTAACAATAGAAGCATCTGCTGAAAGTTTAGATTGCATATTTGAACGAATAGTAAATTTATCAAAATCAAAATATATAGATGATAATTCATTTTCTAATTCTGATATAGTCTTGCTTCCAGACACTGAACTATTATGTCCATAACCATATACAGAAGAATTTTCTGATGAGATTGTCTCTGTTTGAACTGGAGCAACCTCTTGAACATTTGCATTACTTCTATCATCAACTACTGGTTTTTTATCTGAACAACCACTAAAAATCAAAAGTGCTGTAACAACACTAGAAAGTACGATACTTTTCATATTTACTATCCTCTACTTTTTTAAAATTCAATTATTATACCAAAAAATAATAATAATCGTATATCTACCAATCCATAGATTGTACTTTTCCATATTTTAGTGGAAAAAGGTAATTCTTATTATGATTTAATCTAATAATACCTATAGAACTTTGACCTTTATAATTTTTTATAAAAAGTATAGCATCTGAATCTCTTGAAAATCTTGGAAATTCATTTACACCAACTGCTGTAAGTCTTCTTATAAAGTTTGTTTTTCTCGATATAAGGTGTAGATTGAATGTATTTCTCAAAAATGAATTAGAACTCTCTCTTGATTTATAAACTATATAATCACCATTAACAGAACAAGCAGCATTACTTCGTCCATAATAAACCATCTGCTTTATATCATTACCATTTATACTTTTTGAAAAGATATTTGGATAACCCATACGGTTTGATACAAAAACAACTTTATCCTTGTCCATAAACTGTGCATTTACATCTATACCTGAGTATTTAGTTATTCTCTTTACTTGATGTGTTTCAATATTATAAAGATATATATCTGGTTGACCATTTGGTGCTTTTGTCAATAACAATCTTTTTCCATCATCACTAACATCAGAACATATCATCATACCATCACTAGACATTATACTTTTACTAACACCTTTTCTAGTATCTACATACTTTAATGTTGGTTTTTTCCCATCTAAAGATGTATAATAAAAAGAGTTTTGTTTTTTATTTGCCCATTTTGGAAAAATATTAAAACCACCTCTTACTGCAATATGTTGATAAGACAATGTATAATCAGAGATAACTATTTCACTTTTCATAGGAGCTACAATTCTAGAAAATATAACTTTTCTTTTTATCCACTCAATAGATGGTTGTCCCATATATTTATTTATATCATAAGCAATCGCATGAGATATAAACATATATATATTAGTTCTACCTATTTTGTATCTTTTAGTTAATACTTTTTCACCATCTTGTAAAAGTTTAATATCTACAAATAATACATCAGAGTCACCTTTAGATAAAGAATATTTTAATACATAATCCATATCTTTGTTAGCAACATCAACTAAATCATTATAGCCAATATGTCTATAGTGCCTATCTACATTAAAAATAGACAAAACATTTAAATCTGCGATTAACGATTTGTAAAACCTAAGTTTAAAAGTTGAATCATACTCAGATGAAGAGTCTTCAACTGCGATAGATGGTAATGACTCAACTTTCTTTATAACCTCTATAGTAGCATCACTAAACAATAATGATACAAATACTAATAATGAAAAAATAGCTTTCAAATTTATTCCTTTGATGTTAATATAATTTTATAATTACCTGATTTATTATCTGGATTTTTTGGAAAAAGTTTATGCATAAGTTTTTCCCTTAATCTATCACATTCCTGATTTAAAAGTTTACTTTCAGAATATCTAAGAACTCTAAAATCATCAACTTTACCCATAGCACTTAGATAGATAACAGCAATAACACTATAACCCTGTGAATTTTGAGGTGGATTAAAGTTTTCATAAACTATTGCTTGAATTTTAGCACGATATTCATTAACTTCATTACCTGTTGAGATAACCTTTTTGACATCTTTTTGTTTTAGAGAAATTTTTTTCTTTTTAACTTGTTTAGTTTTTGTTAAAACCTCTTGCAATCTTTTATTTAATACCTTTTTAATCGGTTCTTTTTTTACTGGATTTATTTTTTTAGTCCAAACATCACTAAAAAGATTACTAACATCAACCTCTTTAGATTCTATAGGCTCTATAGTGTCAACTGTAGGTTTAGCTACACTTTTTATAGTTTCTTTCTTTTTTGGAATTTCAAAAGAAACAGATATAAAAGTATCTTTTTTTAAAGCATATATTTTTACATCTTTTTTAGAAAATATCATTTGAAAAAAAAGGATTACTATAAGAGAAAAAAGTGATAAAGAGATTAAACCACTTAAAAAAAAGTAAGAGTTAGATCTATCCATTAGTTGCTAATGAAATATCAGTAAAACCAGCTTGTTTAACAGCAGCTATTACAGACATAACTAACCCATAATCTAAATTTTTATCAGCACTAATCAATACAGTAGCTTTTAAATCAAGTTGTTTTGCATATAAAGAAAAGTTATCCATAAATGAGTTTAATTCATAGATATTTTTATTTACCTTAAGATTTTTTTTATCATCTATACTTATATGAATTGGTGGTATTTTTGATAACTGTTTGGTTGAAGAACCCTGAGGTAAACGGATATTTTCCTCATATATAATATTTGGAGCGATTACCATAAGTATAGCTAGTAACACCAACATAACATCAACTAAAGGAGTTATATTTAATTCAGGTTTATCATCCCAGTCATACATTCTTAAATAACTTTACTTAACTATTACGAGCTTGTAATGCATCACTCTGCATATTTATAAAACTAATAATTTCATAAGATTTTCTTTTTAGTATCTGATGGTAAGTATAAGAAAAGATAGCTACAAATATACCAGCTGCAGTTGCAATTAATGCATCTGAGACACCACTAGAAATTATAGACATACTACCAGTAGTTTGACCAATATGACTAAAAGTATCAAGTATTGAAACAACAGTACCAAATAAACCTATAAAAGGTGTAGTCGAAGCAAAAACAGATAATATAGATAAACCTTTTGTAGCTTCTCTAGTAGCAGCTAAAATAGACAAATCAAATACCTCTTTACTAAGGTTTGTACTAGTTTTAATAAAGTTATTTAAAAATGAAGATTCACTAACTGTTGAAGCACCCATTAACAAAGACTCTAAAGAGTTGTTTTCACGAGTATACCAACTAGATAACGAAAAGTAGCGGTAAAAAAACACCCAGTTAAGAACTATAAAGTATACTGACAATAAAGACAGTACACCTATAGTAACCGGATGACTTTTTAAATAAAAATCGATTAAATCGTTAATCATTATTTAGATAAGTTTTTGTGCAGCTGATTCTATTCTAGCTGAAACAGAAGCAATAACAGGGTTAGAATCTGCAATACTATTGATAAGCTCTTTAGCTTCTTCTAAAGCATTTGCAACTTCACTTTCACTCTCACCACGAATGGCAACAGCACCCTCAACTAAAATAATAACTTTTTCTTCATCAACTTGAACAACGCCCCAGTTGATTAAAATTGACTCGACTGATTTATCTTCTTTTTCGATATCAACAACACCAGCTTCTAGTAGAGTTGATAAAGAAGAGTGGTGTGCTAACACACCAAACTCACCCTCTTCACCAGGAAGAGTTACACTAACAGCTTCACCATCAAAGATAGAGCCATTAGGCGTTAAAATTTCAAGTTTTAACTTTTCCATTTCAGTCCTTTTAACTATTGACTATTTTCGCTTTTCAGCTTTTTCTATAGCCTCATCCATATTACCAACCATGTAGAAAGCACCTTCTGGCATGTGGTCATACTCACCATCTAAGATTCCTTTAAAACCTTTGATAGTATCTGCAAGTGATACATATTTACCAGGAGAACCTGTAAATACTTCAGCAACAAAGAATGGTTGAGAAAGAAATTTCTCAATTTTTCTAGCTCTTTCTACAACATTTTTATCATCTTCAGAAAGTTCATCCATACCAAGAATCGCAATGATATCTTGTAAGTCTTTATACTTTTGAAGTGTTTGTTGAACACCACGAGCTACATTATAATGCTCTTCACCTAAAA
>CAZSWW010000063.1:0-7160 GCA_964611265.1 uncultured Sulfurimonas sp.
GCATCGCATCCACGAGTTTGTATAAAGTTCATAATCAATTCTCTTTAATTTTTTTATTATTATACCAAATTTGCTATAATTATCATAAATTATTGTTAGCAAGGTAAAAAATGACTGAAATAGAGTACAAAATATATATAGATGATGTTATAAGAAGAGTTGAAAAAGCACGACTAAAAGTTAGTGGTCACCACATAGTAAAAACTGTAGCCATTAGCAAATACTCAACAAGTGATGAGATAGAAAAACTTTATAACATCGGTCAAAGAGCATTTGGAGAGAACAAAGTTCAAGACCTAAAAACAAAATCACAAGAGTTAAAAGAGTTACCACTAGAGTGGCATTTTGTTGGAAACTTACAAAAAAACAAGATTAACAACTTACTAGACTTAAGCCCTACTCTATTTCATGGACTTGATTCACTAGAATTAGCAAAAGAGATTCAAAAAAAATGTGAAGTTAAAAACACAACCTTAGATGCCCTACTTCAGATAAACTCAGCTTATGAAGACACAAAACATGGTGTACAACCAGAAGATGCAACAGATGTTTACAACACTATCAAAAAAGAGTGTCCAAACATAAACCTAAAAGGTGTTATGAGTATAGGTGCAAAATCTGATGATAAAGAGATTATAAGAAAAAGTTTTGAGACAACTTATAGCATCTACAAAAATCTTGAAGATGCTACTATATGTTCAATGGGTATGAGCCAAGATTTTGAACTAGCTATAGAGTGTGGTTCAAACATGGTTCGTCTTGGTTCTGTAATGTTTAACAAATAATAAAACTATTACTTAATAATTATCTTAAAAACAGCACCATCTTCGCTATTGCTTACTTGCAATAGCCCACCACAATGCTCTTCTACAATGATTTTACTCATATAAAGCCCTAAACCTGTTCCACTCTTTTTAGTTTTTGTTGAGAAATATGGGTCAAATATTTTTAACATTATATCTTGTGATATACCACCACCATTATCACTTATGGCTAAGATTTTATTTTCTGACTCTTCATAAGTTTCTATCTTTATAAAAGGTTTTTTTACCTTATTTTCTATAAGTATATCTTCTGCATTTTTAATTATATTTATAACAACATGTTTTAACTCATTTGCAAAAGTTGTAAACTTAGTTGTTGATTTTAAATCTTTTTTTATCTCTATATCTTTTGATTCTATAGATTCACCAATGATGTTTAAAACACTCTCTATAAGTTCATCATAAGATGTTGTCTCAACACCCGTGTCATTTCTAAAAAAGTTTCTAAAATCATCTATAGTATCACTTAGGTACTGTGATTGCTTTGCTATGTTATCTGTATGTTTTAAAAGTTCATCTTTGTCTAGCTTATCAAAAAACACATCAAACTGTATAGCTGCTGTTGTTGTACCTATAAAGTTTAAAGGTTGTCTCCATTGGTGAGCTATCATACTTATCATCTCACCCATCTGAGCAAAACGGGATTGTTGAAACATAAGTTTATCTTTCTTTTCAACCTCTTTATGTGCAGTTTCAAGTTCTTCTACAGCTTCTCGCATCTCTTGGGAAAATATATCTAAAGAATACTCCATCATACGGCGAGTATCATCATTTTCAGTATAAGTGTTCTCAACTAACTTTAACAACTTTTCAAAAGACTCTTTATCTGGTATAGTTGATTCTTCTATTCCAGCTTTTTTTAGTTGTCTTTTTAGTAATTTATTTGTTACCATATTTATCCCCTTACGATTCATATATAAGTGTTAAAGTCATTGTTTGGTTGTGAAAACTACAAGAACCTGACCTGCTTTTTGAAAACTCACCATATGAGTAAAAACCTACAGTGGAAACATTTTTACCTAAAGTATCTACAACAACTTCAAGTTCATCTTCGATTTGTTGTTTTAACACAACCCTTCTAGCAACACAACTAACCCCTATACATAGTGCTTCTTGTTCGTTACTATAGCCATAGTGTAGTTGTTCGGCAGCACCCTGCGCTCCATCTATCAAGTCATCAAAATTTGCAATAGCAAATGAAACTGTAGAGTTTTGAGGTATATTTCCAGCCAATATAATGGAGTTATTTTCCTCATCTATAGCTTTAATAGCTCTAAACTTTGGTTCAATATCTCCATCTTCTAGTAACATCAACGGAAAATTAAGTGCAGAAGATGGTAATGACTTAGCTTTATCTCCTAAAAATCTTTTATAAAGTTCTAGTGCTGGTTTGTTGTTTAACGAGTATAAAACATTATCGTAAGAGTGTGTTACTTTTCTATCTATACCAAATCTTCTCCAACCACATTTACACCCATTGTTTACATGTAAATCATCACCATATAAACCAACTGCACATATATAGTTTTCTACCAACTTAGAATCTATTATCATCCATGTTTTGTTAAACTCAACACCATTACCAGCTAAACCACCACTAACAGAACAGTTTTTTGGAAGATTTTCATTTATACCTTTTATAAGTTCAGAACCATTTATACTCAAAACATTTGACAATATAAAAACAGATTTTAAACTATCTTGAGTAAGTTCAGTCATAATCTCTTTACCTATCTCAAAAGAATCATCCTCTTTTACTTTTTTAGTTACAAGTTGAAACCTACCCTTTTCAAACTTCACAACAGAGATGCTTATAGAATCATCAAATACCTCAGCCCCATGTATCTCTCCAGCAGTTGAACATCCAACTATGGTTGAACTACTATAACAAGTAAACAACTCATCCAACCCTTTTTGGATTTTCTCTAAGTTGATACTCCCAAAAACAAACACTATCGTGTTATAAGAATCTAAGTTTTTATCTAACTCTTCATTCCAATTACCATTTGTAAAAAGATATGTTTTTAACTCCATTGTATCAACTTCTATCCCTTGGTTTAAATCTTACTGCATTACTTAGTGGATTGCTAATCAACTTTTGTTGGTATTTTATCATATTTAAAAATGGATTCAAAAAATTGTTAAGATTATCTTCTGATATATTCTCAATTTTTAGCTTATCTAACAATTCTAAAACAACCAATGTTGATTCTATAGTTGAGAGATAGTTCTCTTGAGGTTGTTCTTTTATCTGATACTGAGATACACGAGATGTATTAAAACTTATATGTTGAAGTTTTTGTAAGTTTTTACTTTGTGTAAACATCTTTTTAGTACAAGCCCATGTCGAGTCTATAACAAAAATAGCCATATTTTTATCTGTTGTATTTATATCTTTTACATCTGCTTTACTTAAGTTTATAGCATCTTCACTTGGAAAAAGTATAAAACTTTTATGTGAAGATATTATCTCATTTATACGGTTATGGTCTGAAAAATCAACCCCTACAAAAAGTTCAGAATTTTTTAGACTTTGATGTGTAAAATGACCTGTGTTGTTTTTTACTTTTTTAAACTCTTTTGGATGCATAAGTATCACAAACTTTGTATCTGTATCAAATGGTTTTATATACCTACACATACAAGAACTCTCAGGTCTGTAACACTTATAACACTTTTTTCTATCACCATATAATGTTTTCATAAAATTATTATACTATAATCCCAAAATGATTTATGATTTAATAGTTATCGGTTCTGGAGCTAGTGGGATTATGGCTTCTATTACTGCTTCAAAAGATGCTAAAAAAGTTTTACTGTTAGAAAAATTACCCACTATAGCTTCTAAGCTAAAAGCTACTGGTGGTGGTAAATGCAACATAACAAATACCCTTGATAATGATGACTTTATGCATCGCTTTGGTCGCAATGGACGATTTATACAAGATGCTCTTAAAGTTTTTGACCATACAAATCTTATAGATTTTTTAGCTGAGATTGGTGTAGAGACCCATGCACCAGATGGGTTTAGAGTTTTTCCAACTTCACATAGTTCTCAAACTATTATATCTGCATTGGAAAAAAAGATGCAAGAGTTAGGCATCAAACTTAAATGCTCACAAAAAGTTGTTAAGCTTATATGTGAAGATAACAATATAACAAAAGTACAAACAGCAGATGCAACATATAACTGTAAAAATGTAGTTTTAGCTACAGGTGGTTTAGGTTTTAGTTCTCTTGGTGCTGAGGGTGATGGTTATGAACTATCATGTGAAGTGGGACATAATGTAACTGAACTATACCCAGCTATGTTACCACTTCATACAAAAGAGAGTTGGGTTGCAAACTGTCGTGCTGATACTATAGCTAAGGCAAAGATTAAAGTAGATATGAAAAAACATAAAAAACTCCAAGCTACTGGTGATTTGATATTTACAAAAAAAGGTATTAGAGGTCCTGTAGTTTTAGACTTTGCAAGAGAGTTAACTCCACTTATCTCAAAGTATGATGAAGTGCCTATAGTTATAAACCTAACAGGTGGTATGAATGAAGATGCCATACTTCAACATCTTAAAAAACAAACTACAAATATAAAAGATGCTATTAAAACCATACTACCAGAGTCACTAGCAAAAGAGATATGCTCCTTAGCAGATATAAAAACAGATATAACATTTTGCAAAATAGATGGTATAAAAAAAGATAAGCTTATAAGTCTACTCGCATGGACACCTCTTACTCTGATAGGTAGTGATGGTTTTAAGATGGCAATGATTACAAAAGGTGGTATAAAACTAAAAGAGATAGACCCAAAAACAATGAAAAGTAAAAAAGTAGACAACTTATACTTTTGTGGTGAAGTTATAGATATAGATGGACCTTGTGGTGGGTATAATTTACAATGGTCATTTAGTAGTGGCTATCTAGCTGGTTTGTTGAGGTAACTAAAATTGCATACGATTGAAAAATGTTTAACACTAGATACAAATATAAAAAATCTTGAAGCACTAGAGAACAAATATATAGCACTATCTACAGAATCAGGACAAGCTAGGATAAACTCATGCAAAAACTATGAAAATAAGTTTATCATAGAATCTGAAAAATTAACACCTGATGTTAGCATCATGTCATTTAGCCCAAATGTAGAACTTTTAGCTTTTGCAGTAAAGTCTAGCATCTTTGTTTTAGATACTAGAATAGGTGAGATTCTAAATGAGATACCGATAAATGCTAAAGAGATAAATATCTTAAAATTTGACTCTTCATCAAACTACCTTATAGTAGGAACAAAATATGGAAGAGTTTTCCAATACAAATACAATAACCCATCTGTACTATCAAGACTCTGTTCATTTCCTTATGACAGAAGTGTACCACAACCAAAGAATTTTACAAACTTTGTAAGTGCTATAGCATTTTATGATTCAAAAGTGGCTTGTACTGGTTATGGTGGTGCTATATTTGTAATGGATTTACATGTAAACACTCATCAGGAAGTGATAACTGACTCAGATATAAGAACAAACTGTTTATGTTTTGTAGATATGGATAGATTAGTAAGTGGTAAAGACAATGGAGAGATAGAGATTATAAACACAGGTAGCACAGTAGGTTCGTATAGGTTAGAAACCAAATTTAAAACGATAAAACATATCACACCTATACCAAATACCAACTATATATTTATAAACTATGGGGAGAACTCATTGGCCATTGTTGATACAAAAGAGTATAAGGTGATAAATAAAGCCTATGCTTCTTTTGATGATACTATCATAAATATGGTCTTGCTAGACAATGATACTATAGTCATAGCACTTGCAAATTCAGATGTTATAAAACTAAATCTGCCAAAACCAGAAAAGTTAGATGAACTTATACAAAAATTTCCTCTATATGAAGTTTTTAAAAGAACTGAAAATGCAACAATTACAAAGAACTATAAAAATTATAAAAAGATAGAAAAACAATACGACAACATCTATAAGATGGCTACAAAATCACTTATGCAAAATGATAAAAGACTAGCTATTCGGTTACTAAAAAATTATGCCAATCTAAAATCAAAACAAAAAGATATAAAAATACTTTTTAAAACATTTGAATACTATGACAAATTTAAACTTCTAACTCAATCAAAAAGATACCATGATGCATATACATTATGTGAAAAGTACCCTATACTTAAGCAAACAGATGAATATAAGGAGATGGATGACATTTGGAAAAATTGTTTTTTAAATGCTCAAAAAGAGTTGTTAGCTGGTAATTTGGGTACTGCTAAACAGATGATAAATATCTATAAAAATATACCTGTAAAAAAAGAGATGTGTTCTTTTATATTTAACTATCCAAAAGATTTTGTAAAGTTTTTAAAAGCACTTGTAAAAAAGGATTTTAAAACAACTGATGAGATTACAAAAAAATTTGATGCATTTAAAAATATACCCACCTATGTAAACTTAACTAAAAAGATAGAGGGTTCTATAAAGCTAGTAGAGAACTGTATACTAAAATCAAATACAAAACTGGCAAGAAAACATTTAGATAAACTAAAAAATATACCTCATATTCAACAAAAAGTAAAAGAGTTAAATCTCAACTGTTATAGTATAGAACAACTTCATTCAGCCTATGAGATGGATAACTTAGAAGCTTGTTATAAGCTTTTAGATACTAAAAAAATACTACACCATATAGAACTTGGTAAAAAACTAGAAAAACAATGGGCTAAAATAATTTCAAAATGTGAAGAATATGCACTAGATGGTGATGTTGAAAACATAAAAAAAACACTAAAAGACCTTATAAGTATGGAAAGCAGAAAAAGTAAACTTGGTGATCTTTTAAGAGTTGCATACCATACAAAAATCAAAAAAATTATAGAAACTAAAGATATAAACAAAGCCAAAGAAACCATACTATCATACCTATCTATCTTTGGTATAGACCAAGAGATAGAAGATATAACAAATATATTTAACTTAAAATTTTCTGAGTATATAGAACTTGACGATAAAAAATATAAAAGAGGTTTTAGAGATAACTGGAGAATATCTATAGATGATATTTAAAAAAATTTATCAACAAACTTAACAATTTTTTCTAAAACTCTAGGAACAATCTTTTTTCTCTCTAATAATTTCATACCTCTCTACACAAGTTAATCTAAGTACAATCAAGTAAAATATAAGAAAAAAAAAGAAATTATGGAAATTATGGAAGTTCGTTTAAAAAAACATTTGAGATAATGGTAAAAAGTGCAGTCAATGCTCCCAAAATCTAAATTTACAACTTTTATTTTTTAAATTTTGGAAAATTGCACTTCAGATT
>CAZSWW010000064.1:0-7115 GCA_964611265.1 uncultured Sulfurimonas sp.
AAGCTTTAAGAGTTTGGTTAGCAACTTCACCCTCATTTGCGAATACAGCAGCAGATAATGCTACTAAAAGAAATAAAACTTTTTTCATAAATGTTTCCTTAAAATAATTACAACCCGTTCGGATAGCGTAACCTCATAACAAAATGAAGCAACCCCTACATAAATGCAAAGATTTCCCTACTAGAAATTGATGGGCGAATTATACATAAAAACTACTAAAGTGTAGCTTATGCACGACCTAAAGATATTTTGTTACCTTTAAATTCTAGTATTTCTATCTCAATCTCTTCACCCTCAGTTAAAACATCACTAACTTTTTCAACTCTTTTATCAGATATTTTAGAGATATGTAAAAGTCCATCTGTTCCATCTGGAAGCTCTATAAATGCACCAAAATCAACGATTTTTTTAACTTTACCTGTGTAAGTTTCACCAACTGCATAGTTAATTTTTTCGATTTTTGGTTTGTTTACGATGCCATCGATGTGCTTTCTTGCTCCAGCTACACCATTTTTATCTTTACCACTTACTTTGACTTTTCCATCTTTTTTATCTATATCTATAGCTACACCAAACTCTTCGATAATAGCACGAATAGTTTTACCAGCTTGACCGATAATATCACCTATAAAACTAGGGTCAATATGAAAAATATCAGTAGATGGTAAAACACCATCATTAAATTCTATCTCTTTTTCAGCTTCTATCATTATGTCAATGATATGGCTTCTACCCTCTTTTGCTTGGTAAAGTGCTTCTTTTAGAACCTCTAAACTAACACCACCTAGTTTTATATCCATCTGCATAGCAGTGATGCCATCTTTTGAACCAGTTACTTTAAAGTCCATATCACCATCATGGTCTTCAAGACCCATTATGTCTGAAAGGATTGCATAGTTATCACCATCACTTACCATACCCATAGCAATACCTGCTATAGTGTCAGTAGTTTCAATATCTGCAGCTTTAAGAGCCATATAACCACCACATACTGTAGCCATAGAAGATGAACCGTTAGACTCTAGTATCTCAGAAACTAAACGAACAGTATCACCATTTAAGTCGATTACTGGTTCTAATGCTCTTTTAGCAAGGTTACCATGACCTAGTTCTCTTCTTTTTACACCCATGATTGGAGATGGTTCACCAACACTAAAACCTGGGAAATTGTAATGAACCATAAAGTTTTCATTTTGAGTTCCACTCTCTGTAAGTGTTTCAAACATCTGTGCATCTTTTGGTCCACCCATAGTTAAAACAACTAAAGCTTGTGTTTGACCACGAGTAAATAGACAAGATGAGTGAGCATTTGGAAGTATATTTGTATCGATGCTAATAGGTCTAACTTCTGTTAAACTTCTACCATCTGCACGAACTCTATCGTTTAAGATTTGACCTCTTACTTGTTCTCTTTTTACTTTTTCTATCGCATCTTTTAGTCCAGCTTCATCCCAATCTTCTTTTGTCTCTAAGATAGATTTTCTTAAACTTCTAAGAGCAGTAGAACGTTCTGATTTTGCCATCTGATTCATTGCATCTTTGATATCTGACATATGGTTATCTCTAACAAAAGTTATCATATCTTCATTTTTCATATCAACTTTACAATCAAGTAATTGAGTCTCTTTCTTAGAAGATGCAAAGAACTCTTCATACTTAGAGTTTGTATCAAAAAGAACCTCTTGAACATCTTTTAGAACATCTATAAGCTCATCTTCATTTAGTGCATTTGATACATGTTTTGAGATAGTTGGTGTCTCAAGTGCTAACTCTATCATAGGGTCAATAGCTGTACCATCTACAAGTTCTTCTACTTCTGAACCTTTAGTTCGCATCTCTATCATAAGTACATCTTCTTTTGTACCTGAGAGGTATAAATCAAGTGTAGAGTTATCTAGTTGAGATTTAGTTGGGTTTAATATAAGTTCACCATCTATCTTAGCAGCTCTTACAGCACTTACAGAAGTATTTATATCTATATCACTTGTATAGATTGCAGCTGAAGCAGCATTTAGTGCTAAAACTTGTAGGTCTGATTCTTTATCTGCTGAGAACACCATTATAGTAACTTGTGTCGGGTGTCCAAAACCTTTTGGAAAAAGTGGACGGATAGAACGGTCAACTATGCGAGATGTTAATGTCTCAAAATCACTTGGTTTAGTTTCTCTTTTAAAGAAACCACCTGGTAGTTTACCAGCTGCATAAGTTTTTTCTATATACTGAACTGTTAAAGGTAAAAAATCATCTTTTACAATCTCTGTTTCATCTATCACTATAGTAGCAAGTATTACTGTTTTTCCTGAACGAAGCCATGCACTACCGTTCGCTTGTTTAGCTACATCTTTAAAAGAATACTCTTCAACTTTATTTTTTAACTCTATTTTTGCATCATATTTCACAACTATTTCCTTCTAATAATCTTTCTATTTCATCATCATCTATCGTTTCAAACTCTTCATAATACAACTCTGTATTAACATAATCATCTATATTATACAAATAATACAAATCATCAGTAAAAGGTTCTAACAACTCTAGTACATCACTTGGTAAAACCGGTGTGGCTATATAAACAGCCTTTGGTTTTTGCGATAAAATCGTTTTTAGTGCCGTCATAAACTTTAAACCTGTTTCACTTCCATCATCAACAAGTAGCACAACCTCATTTTCAACATTAAAAAATGGTCTTCCCTTTCTGTATTTATAAATATAACTTAGTATCTTTTCCTCATATTTTCTGTTTGCTTCTCCATAAATATAATCATACTTTATATCAAATGCTCGCATCAAATCTTCATTTATAACTATCTCTTCATTTTCACTAACTCTTGCTAGTTCACATTCACTATTGTTTAGTGCTAAGATAGCTTCTGTAAACAAAAAATCTATCTGATTATGGTATCTACTGTTTAGGTGGGCAGCAAGTTTTAAACCACCAGAAGATAAAGCTACTAATTTCCATGATTCATCCTTAAACTTATCTCTAGGGATAACATCTAAAAGCTTTCGCGATGCTTCTTGACGATTTTTTAGTATATTTTTATATTTTTTTATCATATCTAATCATTTTGCGGTAGTTTATGTATAAATACAGGTTTTGAACTAGATTCCATAAATGGTTTAAATACTATTGTAAAATAAACATATCTCTCTTTTATAGAATCAGAACTAGAGTTATGTGTCAATATTGGTCTATTGTTTTCAACATATTTTAAACCAAATTCCCAACATCTTTTCTTATATAAAAAACCTAATTCAAGATTTTTTCTTAAACTTAGTTCCAAATCGTAATCGTATCTTGCACTATATGAGTAATGATTATCTTGTTTATATCTTGATGATACTGTCATATAACTATCTTTAGAAGAATTGAAAAAGTCTTTATAAAGATGGGAAATAGAAACATCTATGCTATCCCCTTTAAAAGAGATTTTATTATAGATTTTAGAAAATTTAGCTTCATCATAATTATAAAATGTATTATTGTAAAAATTAAAACTACTACCTATCTCTAAATCTAGTTCATTCTCCAAATCTCCGTATTTTTCATCTTGAATTTGATTGTTAAATATATACTGAGATAATCTATGATAAATCTTTTGATTACCTAAAGAATCAAATATATACTGAGAAAAACTAAGTTTTAAAACCTCTTCTACATCTGAAATATTGTAAAATTCACATCTAGCATCATCTTGATTAATCAGTTGGTTACAATACTCATCATTATAGCTATAGTAACCATTTTTTTTATCTGTTCCATCAAAAATATACTCTGCTTCAAACTCTACGACATGGGTCATATCTTCATAAGCTTTTGTTAATTGTGTAGATGCAGACAATATGTTGTATTCTCTTAAATATATGGCATTGTTATATTCATCGCTAGATGGTATCTCTTCTTTACCTGCAAAGTTTGAATACTGTGCATATAAATATGCTGTATATGATAGATTTAAATATTCATCAAATAAAGTTGTTTGCATAGTTAAAGGTAGGTTTACATCTGTTTGAACTACCCGTTTGTTTATCTTTCTATATATATTATTACTCTGAATATCTAAATTATATAAAAAATGTTCATCTAAAAGTGTTTCTAAATATCTATGATAATGAAATGTTGGAAGTTTTTGAAGAGTATTATTATTACTTTTCAATGCTAAGTTTTTATAATATTTAAAATAAGTTCCATAGTAGTTTTTATCATCATTATAAAACATATTAATTCTTGATAATACTTGCGAAGTTGTAATAGTTTCTATAGAGTTATTTGTAGATAAATTTATATAATCAACATCATTCATCTCTGTAACATCAACATATAAACCTGATTGTGCTTCTAACTTTACATCAAACCATTGATTTATAAAACCACCATTTTCATACTTCAAATGAAAACCATAGTGTGAATTATTAACTAAATCATTTATTTCATAATATGATTGTTTCTCTTTAAAATACCCAGCAGTTAATTCACCTTTTGAGATTTTACTATCTACAAATCTATATTTAGTATATAAACCATATCCTCTATTTGTTCGAATCTGAGGGTTTATCTCTAAATCCCACCAATTTTCTTTGGCAATATATATAGGTTGTTCATAGTAAAAACCTTCATCATCAGAAAAACCAATACCAGGGAGTAAAAGACCTGTTCTTCTTGTTTTATCTAAAGAATATCCAAAATATGGTGTATAAAAGATAGGTATGTCATATATATACAGTCTAGCATTATATATATCTAACCATTTTGTTTTTGTATTGTAGTTTGATGATGAAAAATCCATCGTCCAAAGTGGATTGTTTGGGTCACATCCACTTAAAGAACCAGCTTCTATCTGCATATCTTCATCTTTTGATTTAGAGTTAGTTGCACTAATCCAAACTTGTGACTTTTTTTCCAATAGATAAAGTGGTTTAAATGCTTTATCTTTATTTATAATATTTAACTTTGCATAATTACCTAAAATCTTATAATCATTTTTATAATTTATACGAACATTATCAAATAGTTCTAATTTACCACTTTTTCTATCATATATAGCTTCTTTAGCAGTTAAAAAATACTCTTTATAGATTACATTAACTTCCCCATGGGCTTTTACTATTTGCCCTTCAGATTCCATAGATGTAGCATATATCTCAACCTCTTCTTTAGCTAAAAGAATTGTACTAAGTAAAGTAACTATATATAAAAATTTAAACATTTACAACCAATGTTTTTGATGTTTTATCATGCCATGATTGACGAGCAGGGTCTAGCATCCCCCATAAAAAACCTAAGTAAAACATCATCTCGCTTATAACACGAAAGATTGCACGATTTAAAGAAGATAAAACATTTGGATACTGAAGTGTACTTATCTCTATAACTCTTATTTTCATGATTATTTTACCTATAGAAGCACCATATTTCATAGTGAAAAATGCTTGGTAAAAAATCTTCATCGCCATATATTCAAGAACAAACATATTTGTTACTATGATTATCTCTTCTATATCTTTTGCTTGTGAAAAAGAATCCCACAAAGCTATGATAAGTAAAAAAGATAAAAGTATCTCATCTATAAAAAAAGCTAAAGACCTAGCTTTTATAGATGCAAGAGTGATACCCTCTCTATGTAAAATATTTTCAATATCTTCGTTCAACTATATTCCTTAAAGAGCTTGGTAAGCTATATCTGTTCTAATCTTTTTACCTGCAAAATGAACTTGACCACATCTAAGATATGCTCTATCTCTTGCTTGTTTTATAGTGTCACCTAAACCAACACATACTAAAACTCTACCACCAGTCGCAAGAAGTTTATCATCTTCTAAAGCTACACCAGCATAAGATACATGAGTGTATTTTTCTATATCTTCATGGTGTGTTTCATCTTCGATGATCTCAGCAGGAGTTGATGAAGAGTAAGGATAGTTCTCACTTGCCATAACAACACCTACAGCATATTGCTTAGAAAACTCAACTTTTATATCTTTTAGTTGGTTTGTTGATGCTTTATAAAACATATCTGAAACACTTGAAGTCATAAGTGGCATAAGTATTTCACACTCAGGGTCACCAAAACGAACATTGAACTCTAGTGTGATTGGTTCACCATTTACAACCATAATACCTATAAAAAGTACACCCTCAAAAGGTGCTCCCTCTTTTTTCATACCATCTAAAGTTGGAACAATAACTCTGTCTTTTACTTTTTGGTATAACTCTTCATCTACTAAAGGTGTTGGAGCATAAGCACCCATACCACCAGTGTTTGGACCCTCATCATTGTTTAATAGTCTTTTATGGTCTTGTGCAGCTTGAAGTAAGATATAATCATCACCATCACAAACAGCAAACATAGAAAGTTCATAACCATCTAAAAACTCTTCAACTATAACTTTAAGTCCAGCATCTCCAAAGCTTTTACCACTTAGCATCTCACTTATAGCTACTTTTGCCTCATCATGGCTTTGTGCGATAATCACACCTTTACCACCACAAAGACCATCAGCTTTTACAACGATAGGTGCAGTTAAAGTATCTGTAAATTTAAAAGCATCTTCTATAGATGCTGTTTCTATATAACGAGCAGTTGGGATGTTATACTTAGCTAAAAAGTTTTTCATATAAACTTTTGAACCCTCAAGTTGTGCAGCCTCTTTACTTGGTCCAAATATAGTAAGATTATTTGCCTTAAATATATCAACAACACCATCAACTAAAGGTGCTTCAGGACCTACGATAGTTAAGTCTATCTCATTTTCTTTTGCAAAAGTAGCTAGTTCATTGTAGTCTTTTATATCAAGATTTGTACCTAGTTTATGTGTAGCACCATTTCCAGGTTGAAAAAATAGCTCGTGATTTTCCTCTTCATTTGAGATTGCTCTTGCTATTGAATACTCACGACCACCAGCACCTAAAATTAAAATCTTCATATAAAAACTCCATAAAATATAAATAGCCCGAAAAGCCGTCTCGCTAATGGTTCGGTTCTAAAAGCCGAATTTGGGCGAAGAGAGAAAGTTATAACGGCGACAATTTCTCGGCAGAGTTAACATACCTCAAACGATACCATCGACACACAAACCCCTACTAGTTCGCGATTTGAAAATGTAGAACCCTCAAT
>CAZSWW010000065.1:0-7068 GCA_964611265.1 uncultured Sulfurimonas sp.
TTGATGTTCTTTACCTTTAGTTTCCATGTGAACAGTTACATTTGCATCTCCATAATCTAAAGATATAGATGTTCTATCATAGGCTATATGAACAATATTTGCATTTAACTCTTCTAAAATCTGAGTAAATCTCATAAGTGAACCTGGTTTATCTACTAAAGTAACAGTTACTTTCATCTTACGACCAGATTTTAATAACCCTTTCTCTATAATAACAGAAAGAAGTGTAACATCAACATTACCACCACTTAAAACTATAGCTACTTTTTTACCTTTTAAATGTTCTAGTTTATTGTGCATAAGTGCTGCTACACCAACTGAACCAGCACCCTCTACTACAAGTTTTTGGTTTTCTAGTAAAAATAAAATAGCATTAGCAATCTCTAAATCATCTACACTTACAAATCTATCTACATTTTCAAGCATATATTTTAGTGTTACTTCTGATGTATCTCTTACTGCTATACCATCTGCAATAGTTCTAACACTTTTTGTACAAATAGGTTTTTTTTGTTCAAAAGACTTTTTAAGTGCAGGAGCACCTTTAGCACTAACTCCTATAACTTCTATGTTAGGATTTATACTTTTTATAGCTAAAGCCATACCAGATATAAGACCACCACCACCAACAGGTATAACAACAGCATCTAAATCTTTACAAGCATCTAAAATATCAAGAGCAACTGTACCCTGCCCAGCGATAACCTCTTCATCTTCAAATGGATGAACAAAAGTAGCTGAATTTTCTTTTGCTAACTCTATAGCATAAGCATAAGCTTCATCATAATTTGCACCATGTAAAACAACTTCAGCACCATAATGCTTTACACCATTTATCTTAGTAAGAGGTGTAGATTCTGGCATCACTATAACAGCTTTTATGTCAAATTTTTTAGCTGATAATGCTACACCTTGAGCATGGTTTCCAGCACTAGCTGCTACAACACCACATCTTCGTTCATCATCATTTAAAGAAGCTATTTTATTATAAGCACCTCTAATTTTAAATGCACCAGTAATCTGAAGATTTTCTTTTTTCAAATATACTTCACAATCAGAGATTTCACTTAGATGTGGGGCATAAGAAAAAGGTGTTTTTAGTACAGTACCTTTAATCCTATCTTTTGCCTTATATATTTTTTCTATTTCTAACAATAGAATCCTTTAAATTGATTTTATAAACTACGATGCTCAACCATAGCACACATGTTTTGAACAACTTTCATACCAGCTTCTTTTGCTTTTTGTGCAGCTTTATTGTTTACTATACCTTTTTGAGACCAAAATACTTTAATATCCCCTCTCTCAATACAAGCATCAGCGATAACATCTAAAGCTTCAGGTTTTCTAAATATATCTACCATATCGACAGAAAAAGGAATCTCTAAAAGAGAATTATAAACTTTTTCACCCAATATCTCATCACCTTTTGGATATACAGGAACTATTTTGAAACCATGTTCTTGTAGATACTTAGCAACTTTATGACTATCTTTTGATTCATCTGGTGATAGACCTAAAACTGCTATAGTTTTAACACTATCAAAAATATCTTTTATCTCTTTTTTATTTGAGTTTACACTAGGAAATTCACACTGCATAGTTAGCCTTTATCATAAAAAATATACTCATAATGGATTATATCCAAATTTTAAAATATAATGAACCCTTAAAATTAGACCTATAAAGAGTCTATTTAAGTAAATATCTACTATAATTGTAGTAATGTTTATTAGAATTTTATTATTTATTTTTATCTTTGTTAATCTAAATGCTTCAAGTATTTTAAAAAAAAATTACTATGTTGATAGTAACAACATTACTATATCTAGTATTTTAGAAGATGTTAAAAAAGACAAAATATTATTTCAGATTGAAAAAAACAGATACTCAAAAAGGGTAAAGTCAAGCTTACTCATTAAAATGTTACAGCAATCTGGATACAAAGAGATACAAGCAAAAAGTAATTATATAACTTTTAAAAAAAGATCACCTATAAATACTTCAAAAATCAAAAATGATATAAAACTATACTTCAAAAGAAATTATGAAATAATAAATATTCAAGATATAGAAGTCAATCCAAGAGAGTTCATTACTAAACTACCTCAAGAGTTTACAACAAATCTTAAAAAAAGAAACTTTTTATCCAAAACAGGCATAGCATTTATCCAAACAGATAAAAAAAGAAGATACTTTTTTGACTACACTATAAAAGCAACTATACCAGTTTATATAACTACTACAAAACTTAAAAAAAATACCCAAATCTCAGTATTAAATACAAAAACAAAAGATATAATTCTAAATAAACTTAGAGCAAAACCTATCCAAAAAATAGTATCAAACGCATTAGAAACAAAATACCAGCTATCAAAAGATAAGATTCTTACAGTTAAAAATACACAAAGACTTCATGTTATAAAAAGAGGTTCTATGGTAAATGTTATCTTGCATAATTCAGGTATCGATATATCTTTTAGTGCAAAAGCTTTAAAAGATGCAAGAGTGGGAGACACTCTAAAAGTTGAAAATAGCAATAAAAAGATTTTAAAAGTAATAGCAATAGGCAAAAATAAAACGGAGATGTGGTAAGTGAAAATAGTTATAGCGATAAGTGGTGCAAGTGGTGTAAACCTAGGTTTAAAAGCACTTAGACTACTTCCAAAACATATAGAAAAACATTTCATTATGACCGATAACTCTAAGATAGTTTTAGATGAAGAGTTAGATGTAACAGTTTATAACAACAATGACATAGGAGCAAGTATAGCATCTGGTTCATTTGGTGTAGATGCTATGCTTATAGCACCATGCAGTATGAATACTTTGGCAAAAATAGCATGTGGAATCTCTGATAACTTAGTTACAAGGTCTGCATCAGTTATGATAAAAGAGCAAAAAAAATTAATCTTAGCCCCACGAGAGATGCCATTTTCTGCTATAGCACTTGAAAATATGCATAAACTTTCATCTCTTGGTATAGTTATAGCCCCACCTGTTATGGGATACTATTCTGAACAACAAACATTAGATGAGATGGAAAACTTTATCATTGGTAAATGGTTTGATTTGTTAGGTATTGAAAACAATTTATACAAAAGATGGAAAATAGATGAATAAAATAGCACTTTACCCTGGTACATTTGACCCTATAACAAATGGACACTTTGACATTATAAAACGAGCATTAAATCTTTTTGATAAAGTTATAGTGGCCGTTGCTATTTCTAAAGAGAAAATACCTCTCTTTAATCTTCAAGAGAGAATTTTAATGGTTGAAAAAGCTGTAAGTAAACTTGATGGTGTAAAAGTGGTAGGCTTTGACAACCTTACAGTTGATTTGGCAAAAGAATACAATGCAAAAATACTCATCCGTGGACTTCGTGCAGTTAGTGATTTTGAGTATGAACTACAGATGGGTTATCTTAATAACTCGCTAGATGAAACTATAGAAACTGTATATCTGATGCCAAATTTACAACATGCTTTTGTAAGTTCATCTATAGTTAGAGGTCTTATGAAATATGATGGTAAAATCTCCCATCTCATACCAAATGAAGTTTATAAAATAATAGAGGAAAAAAAATGTATATAGCTATAGAGGGTATAGATACAGCTGGAAAAAGTACACAAATCATAGCACTCCAAAAGCATTTTAAGAATGCTATCATTACTAAAGAACCAGGTGCTACAGAGATAGGAAAAGAGATAAGAGAGATGGTTCTCTCAGCTAGAACAAAAAGTAAAAAAGCTGAATTTCTACTCTTTTTAGCAGATAGAGCCGAACATATAAAAGAGGTGATAGAACCAAATTTGGATAAAATGATTATCTCTGATAGAAGTGCAGTAAGTGGCATCGCCTATGCGATAGTTCAAGGTGATATAGATAAAAAAGAGTTAGTAAGTTTAAATGATTTTGCTACAGACAAACAGTACCCTCAAAAAGTATTTTTGCTTAAACTGACAAAAAAAGAGTTAGAATACAGACTATCTCAAAAGAAATTAGATGGCATCGAACTAAGAGGGGTTGAGTACCTTTTAAAAATACAAGATGCACTTATAGAAGCTACCAAACTACTAAACTTAGAACTTATAGAGATTGATGCTACTAATAGTATAGATGCTATAACTCAAGAGTTAATAGACAATCTTTTATAGTTAAACTTTCTCTTCTTCTACTTCAAATGGTACTTCTCTTTTAGCAGATTTTTCGAGATGTAACATCTGAGTAGGATATGCTATAGTTATATCATCTTCTTTATTAAATGCATCAATAATTTCTAAAGAGATTACACTTCTAAGTGTTAATGTTGCATAAGCATTTGTTAAATACCAAGAATCTATAGTTATACCATTTGTTTCTATAAAAGAAAATATTCTAGGTTCAACATTTGTATTTTTAAGATTATAATGACTTCTTAGTTTATTTAGCTGTTTTCTAGTTATATCGGTATAACCTTTTGAAAACTTTTTAGTTACATCTTTTGCTATCCTCATAGCTTTTTTATGGTTAGAATCAAATGTTATAGTAACATGAACACCATCCCATACAGTCTTTAATGAGGAGTGAGTATAGTTTGCAACCATTCTTGTAAAGATATAGTTGTTTGGTATAAATATAATCCTACCTGCTCTTCTATTGCTATGAATTGATGTTAATGTAATATCTTCTAAAATTGTCATTCTAAGAAGAGAGATATCCATAACATCACCTACATACTTCATGCCATCCATATCTACACGAATTCTATCACCTACATGTATGCTTCCACCAAAAACTATAACAAGCCAACCTAAAATACTCATAAACCAATCTTTCATGGCTATAGCAATACCAGCAGATGCAAAACCTAAAATAGTCACTAGATAACTAGCATTTTCTATATAACTAACAAAGATTATCATAACTATCAATGTATAACTGATAAAAGAGATGATTTTATTTGCCATATAAAATCGTTCATTATCTGTTATATATTTTTTAGCAATTTGTTTAAGTAAGAAAAAAACTATAAAAACTATAAAAACTATAATACCAATTTTACCTAGTCTATATACTTGCTGTTCTATACCTTTGTTGATTTTTGCTTCTATAGCTTCAAGTCTTTTTTCATACACTTCTGATGTTATTCTAATAGTATCAAATGCTGTTTCAAATCTATCAAGTTGTTGTTCTATTAGTTTGGCTTTATGTGTATACAACTTTTCATCATCTATCTCTAAAATTTGTTTATAAATATCTCGTTCTTGTTTTAAAAGCTGAATGAGATCTTTTAATTTTTCCTCTCTTGTTTTATAACTTTCAAAATCTGTATTTAATGTTTTAATCAAAGAGACACCAGTAAATATGTCAAATGGATTATCTATAGTTACATCATCAAACATTTGAGGTGGAGTTAACAGTTTAGCAAAAGGGGCACTCTCTTTTTCTTGTAGTTTATCAACCTGAATATCTAAAATCTTTTCTTTAGAGATTAATGAGTTTAACTCCTCTTTCTCTTTTTCTGATTTTTTATGTCTTTTAAGATATTTTATCCGTTTTTTAATCTTCTCTAATGAGTTTCTAACATCTAAAGAAGTTAAATATGAAGCATAACTTTTTGTCCAAATCTGTTCTGAGACTATTTGAGACTCTAGTTTTTTAAGTTCTATAACAAACTTAGAAATTTTTTCTTTTCTTTCTTTCTCTTTTTTTAACTCTTCTTTACGAAGTTCCTCTTGTTTTATCAATTCTAAGTTTTCAACTGCTATTTTCTCTTCAGTTTTAACTAAATCTTCTGAAAAAAGGTTAGATGTTAATAATAAAAAAATTAAAAAAATAACTTTCATCAGATATCCTCAAATCTGTTTAAAACAGACATAACATCATCTATACCAATCTCATCAGTTATCTTTACATCACCTATACCAACAGGTATGATAAAAGTTATTTTATCATCAGAACTTTTTTTATCTAAGAAAAATGTTTCATAAAATAACTTAGTATTTTTTATCTTATAAGTAGTTGGTAAATTATATTTTTGAAGTAACTTTTCTACACGATTAGCTTCATCTACACTCATCAAATCCATTTTTATAGCTGTTTCATTTGCCATAATCATACCAATAGCTACTGCTTCACCATGAAGATATTTTTTATATTTAGTTTCATTCTCAACAACATGACCAAATGTATGACCATAGTTTAATGCTGCTCTAATCCCATGCTCTTTTTCATCTTGAGCTACTACATCTGCTTTTGTTTGAACAGCTTGTTTTATAACCTCTTGTAAAACTTCTGGTTTTCTTAAATCAGCCTGTTCTAAAAATTCAAAAAAGTCTTTGTTAAAAGTAACTGCCATTTTTACTATCTCAGCTACCCCTGCTCCAAACTCTCTATCTGCTAATGTGGTTAAAAAGTAAGGATCAATATAAACAGCTTTTGGCTGATGAAATGCACCAATAAGATTTTTACCATAAGAGTTATTCATACCTGTTTTACCACCAACACTAGCATCAACTTGTGATAATAAAGTTGTTGGAATTTGTATAAAATCAATACCTCTTTGGTAGATACTAGAAACATAACCTGTCATATCCCCGATAACTCCACCTCCAAATGCTATAAGCATAGATTTACGGTTAAAACGGTGATTAAAAAGGGACTCTAAAATCATATTTACACTATCTTGATTCTTATACTCTTCACCATCTGGTACAGTTATGATATAAAGTTCTTTTGCAGATATACGAGAAAGTAAATAGCCAAGATGCAAACCAGCAACTTTAGGATTTGTAACTATTGCCACTTTAGTATCAAAATATACCTTTGGCATTTCATCTATTGTTATACTGTATGAGTTATCAACTATTTTTTTAAGAGCTATATTTACTTTCATTATTTATCCAAAATTCGTTTATTTATTAGACTTTTTACTAGGTTATGCAAGAAGTCTATTAATAAATACTACTTTAATTTTACTAAAAAGTTAATAAATTAACTAAAAAAAATAATCTATTTACAAAAATAATCTATAATATACCCATATAACCTGAGTTCGATAATATAACACCCAAATATAGAAC
>CAZSWW010000066.1:0-6963 GCA_964611265.1 uncultured Sulfurimonas sp.
TATTTTTAGGTTTAGCTCTTTCTACAAAACTTAATATTTTAATTGTTATTCCTCTTCTATTTGTTTATTTAATGAAACAATATGGATCTAAAAAAGCATTATCTTTTATATTAATCCTATTTACAGTCCTTTTTTTATGTGATTTACCTTATCTTTTTAGTAATGGTTTTTTAGAAATGGTACTGTTTAATTCCAAACAATCATTATTATTTGATTCATACTATATAATAGGTAATTTAAAGTTATTATTACCAGTTGCTGCTATATCAACTGTTTATTTACACTTTTTTAACCAGCATAAAGTGAATTATGACTTATTATTTTTTTACTTTGGGATACTCTTTACAGCAACAATATTCTTCGTATATCCAGCTCCAGCTTGGTATGTTTGGCTTGTTCCCTTTATGACAATTTATTTTATTCAGAGCAGTAATGAAAATAAATCAAAACTTTTATATTTTGGATTTTCTTCAATATATCTTATCTTTTTCATTTTCTTTTACCAAAGTGAATATAAAGATATTTTATTTTTAAATACATTTATTGACTTAAAAATAAATAACAATAATTTAATTAATTTATCATTTACATTATTAGAAATCACACTTCTTTCAATTATGTATGCTTTTTATAAATACGGTATTAAAAGTAATTCAATTTATAAAAAGGTAACGAACTTAACTATTGGTATTGGTGGGGACAGTGGTGTAGGTAAAACAACTCTTCTAAATAACCTTGAAAGTATCTTGGGTAGTAAACTATTACAAATTGAAGGTGATGGTGAGCACAAATGGGAGCGAGGTGATGAAAATTGGACAAAATACACTCATCTTGATCCTAAAGCAAATCACATACATAAACAGGCAGAAGCGATATATCAACTTAAGCTAAATAATTCAATAAAAAGAAGTGAATATGACCATCATACAGGTAAATTTACGGATGCATTATCTGTTCAGCCAAAAGAATTTATAGCAATATCTGGATTACATCCATTTTATTTACCAAAACTTAGAAAGGTTATAGATTTTAAAATCTATATGGATACTGCTGAAGAGTTAAGAAGACATTGGAAAATTTTAAGAGATACTGAAAAGCGTGGGTATAGTTTAGAAAAAATATTAGAACAAATTGAAGCACGAATGAGTGATGCAAAAAAATATATTTATCCACAAAAAGAATTTGCAGACTTGATTATAAGTTATTTTAGTGTAAATAAATTTATCCTTGGAGATAAAAAACAAGATTTAAAACTAGGTCTTAAAATTACTTTAGATGCTAATATTCATCTTGAAGATATATTAAATAAAATAAATTGTCAATTTACATGGGACTATAATAATGATTTGAAAACACAGTTTATAGAGATAAAAGAGATTCCAGAAGTTAATTTTGAGAATATCATGATAAATACTATTGTGAATGCAGATGAAATCATTTCAACAAAAATAATTTGGAAATCAGGATATGAAGGGTTTATACAGCTCATCTTATTAAAAATGATTAGTGAAAAATTAAAGGAGAAATAAAGTGAAATATAAAGGTTTATTATTAGATATTGACAATACATTATATGATTACAATAGTACCCATCAATATGCTTTAGAAAAAGTTCTAGATTATTGTATAAAGAGATTTAAAAAATCAGAATATGAACTAAAAGAAGCTTATATGATTGCAAGAAAAAAAGTACATATAGAACTAAGTGAAACAGCATCTTCTCATAATCGCCTATTATATTTTCAAAAGATGTTAGAAATATTAAAAATCAATCCTCTTGAGTATAGCTATATTATTTATAATATTTATTGGGATAACTTTCTTGAATATATGAAACCATTTGATGGAATTTATGAGCTTTTAGAAAAATATAAAAATAGTATTTGTTTAGTAACTGACTTAACAGCACATATTCAATACAAGAAAATAAAACAATTAAATTTGGAAAAGTATTGTAACAAAATCGTTACAAGTGAAGAGGCAGGAAAAGAAAAGCCCCACCCTTATATGTTTATGCTTGCATTACAAAAACTAAATCTACAAACACATGAAGTCTGTATGATAGGAGATAGTTTTAAAAAAGATATTTTTGGAGCTTCAAACTTAGGTATTCAATCAATATGGTTAAATAATAAAGAAAAGCTGGAAAAATATGATAAAAGTAAAGTAACAGTCGTAAAAGAATTTAAAGAGATTTTGGAGTTAATATGAGTGAAGTAGGTACACTAATTGAAATGTCAATGTATGCAGGAGAAAGGTTTGACTTAGTTCAAGCTGGTGGTGGTAATAGTTCAGTAAAATATGATAGTGGCGAAATGATTATAAAAGCTTCTGGTTTTTTACTTAGTGATGTCAATGAAAATAGTGGGTTTTCGAAAGTATATACACAAAAAATTGCACAAATAGTTAAAAATGTAGATGTGATTAATGAACAAGATAAGCGAAAAAGAGAATCATTAACTTCACAGTTAGTAAAAGAAAGCACTATAGATAAAGCAAATCGTCCATCTATTGAAACATTACTACATTCATTTTTATATAAGTATACTTTACATACCCATCCAATAGTTGTAAATATGTTAGTTATTCGTAAAGATTGGAAGAAGATATTAAAATCAATTTTTATTAATGATGACATAGTCTTAGTAAATTATAAAACACCTGGAATTGAATTAGCACTAGAACTCGATAGTGAATTATCAAAATTTGACATTATCCCAAATATAATATTTTTACAAAACCATGGATTAATTATTACATCACAACATAAAAGTGAGATACAAATAAAGACTGAATATGTAATTAACAAGATAGAAGAGTATTTAAATATAGATATGAGAAGATATAAGACTACCAATAAAACAACATATTTATTAAATACAATTCAAAATAATAATAATATCTCATATCTTAGTGAAGATAATTATTTAAATGAACAATTATCAGAGAATAAAGATCTTTTCTTATCAACTCCTTTTTGTCCAGATAGTTTAGTTTATTGTGGGATAAGTAGTGTAGTTATAAGCGATGAATTTGATATAAAGTCAATAGAACAATATAAAAATAAATTTTATGAATTACCAAAAGTGATTATATTTGAAAATAATTTATATTTTTCAGCACCAAATGTGAAAAAAGCAAAAGAGATGGAAGAAGTATTTAAATTTCACATTATGGTTTTAGCTCAAAGTAATAAAGATATTAATTATTTAGAGTTAGATGAGTTAGCTTACCTTTCAAATTGGGAAGCTGAACAATTTAGACAGAAGATATAATTGATGCTTAAAACAATAATTACCTTTAAAACTCTAAAATATGTTATTTTATTTGGTATTATTTTTCTTGCTTTTTTTGTACGTTTTCATAATCTAGACAAACATTTCTCTCATGTTGATGACTTGATTGCTCCTTCTATAGGAACAATGACAGTTGATGATATAATAAAAAAAGTAAACGAAAAGAATATTCAAATTAATGAAGAATTAATTCGTGATACATATCCATATTTTAAGCCACTTATTGTGGCATATGGTATTGCAAAGGGTTCAACATATGCACCTCTTCAATTTGTATTTACTGGTGCAATAATTGATAATAAGATGGAATATCATAAAATTTTATTCTATAGTAGATTGATTTCTTTTATTGTTGGTTTTTTGTCTATACTTTTAATTTTATATATTTCTTTAAAGTTTTATGGCAAAGATAATATTATATATTCTATTCTTGCTGTTACAATATTGTCTTTATCTTGGGAACATATTATATATTCGATGCAATCTGAAAGTTACACAATAGGTCTTTTTGTTGTACTTTTAAGTTTTGTTATTTATATAAAATATTTTTTCAAAGAAAATCTTAATATTAAAGAATCATTTTTTTTAGGCTCATTTCTTTCTTTGTTCATCCTTTCAAGTTATCAATTTTTGTTCTTCTTACCAGGATTTTATATCGCAATATTTTTATCTTATACTAATAATTATAAAAAGTTTGTAAGTTCATATCTATTATCTATTATTATAGTTATATTTACTTTTGGAATAGAATATTTTTTATTTTTATCATCATCCTTATCTAGAGGTTTAAATTGGAATGTAGGTCCTAATCAAGAATTTATGTTTAATATATATTCTCAAGATAGTACTTTAGATTATATATTTCATTTTTTTTCACAAAATACTTATTTGGTATTTAGAAACTTAATAAGTTTTGCAAATGAAGGTAATATTATAAATGACCTATTTGCTGTAATTTACATATTTATGTTTTTATTAGGAATATTTTCTTTTTTAATATCAAAGAATAGTCTAAAAAAGAATTTTGTGGTTTTCTTTCTTGTAACAGTAGTTATTTGGGTTATATTAATTATTTTTCAAAAAATTACATTAAGTCCGACTAGACATTCTTTAATTTTATTAAGTTTTATTTTGATTTTTACTCCAGCAGGAATGATTTATTTATTTGAAAAAATCAATATACAAAAGTTTTTAATAATATTTCCTATTATTACTATTGTCATATTTTTATTAAATTACAAATCAGTAATAAATCAGCGTATAGATAAGTTTAATCCCACACATATCGAACAATTAATAACTCAATATAAAGTTACAGGAATTTATGAATATGGGTGGACAAGAAATTTAAACTTTATGACAGTGGTTAAAGATAATTTTGTAGAATCATCGATAAATAATATGCATGCAGGTGAAACATACTTTAAGCATAAAACTGGTAAAGAAAATAACTGTATTTTATTTATTACACATAGATCTTTACCATTAACAAATGAAATGATACAACAATATCTAGAAGATATTAATGTTGAAAAAAAAATAAACTTCAAGATCATATATAAAGAAGAGCATACAAGTAATACTGAAATATGTTTTGGTAATAAAACTAAAAATGGAACTAATTCTATGTTACTTTATATAATTAAAAAAGGATAATCAAATGCACATAATAATACCAATGTCAGGAATAGGAAACCGTTTTATACAAGCAGGATATAAGGAACCAAAACCACTAATAGTAGTTGATGGTAAACCAATCATAGAACATGTATGTAACTTATTTCCTATAGAAGATAAATTTACATTTATCTGTAACTCTAAACACCTTGCTGAAACAAATATGCGAGAAGTATTACTTAGTATTAAACCTAATGCCAATATAGTAGAAATACCTAATCATAAAAAAGGTCCTGTCTATGCAGTTTCTTTAATTGAAAACTTAATCAAAGATGATGAAGAAGTTATAGTAAATTATTGTGATTTTGGAACATATTGGGATTATGAAGATTTTTTAAAACATACAAGAGATCGTGATGCTGATGGAGCAATACCTTCTTATAAAGGTTTTCATCCTCATATGCTAGGGAGTACAAACTATGCATTTATGCGAGATGATAAACAATGGATGCTTGAGATAAAAGAAAAAGAACCTTTCACAAATAATCGGATGAATGAATATGCTTCAAATGGAACATATTATTTTAAAAAAGGTTCTTATGTTAAAAAATACTTTAAAGAACTTATGGATAAAGATATTAACTTAAATGGTGAATACTATGTTTCACTAATTTATAACTTACTGATTCAAGACAAGCTGAAAGTATCTATTTATGAAATTCAACATATGCTTCAATGGGGAACACCTCAAGATGTTGAAGAGTATAATACTTGGTCAAAATATTTTAGAGATGCCATAGAAGAAAAAGAAAAACCAAAAGCACAAGAAAATAGCATTACTTTAATTCCACTTGCTGGTCGTGGAAGCAGGTTTGCAAAAGTTGGATATAAAGATCCTAAACCACTCATAGATGTCAGTGGAAAGTCTATGATAATACAAGCTGCAAACTCTTTACCAAATAGTGAGAATCAAATATTTGTTACCTTACAAGAACATTTAGATAATTATCAACTTGAACAGACTTTAAAAGATGAATATCCAAATTCAAAAATAGTTTCAATAGATGAAGTAACACAAGGTCAAGCCATTACATGTAGCTTAGGACTTAAAGATGTAGATACTAATGCTTCTTTACTTGTTGCGGCTACTGATAATGGAATGATTTATGATAAAAAGAAGTATCAGAATTTCATTAATGATGAAACAGTTGATGCTATTATATTTACTTTTAGAAATCATGTGTCAAGTAGAAATAATCCACAAATGTATGGTTGGGTTAAAACAGATGGTGATACAGCTACTGGAGTATCTGTCAAAGTGCCAATCTCAAATGACCCATATAATGACCATGCAATAGTTGGAACATTTTGGTTTAAAAAAGTTGAGTACTTTAATAAAGCCTTAAAAAACTTAATAGCTAAAGATATAAAAGTTAATGGTGAATATTATGTAGATAGCTTAATGGGTGAACTAATAGAGTTAGGCTTAACTGTAAAAGTTTTTGAAGTAGATGATTACATCTGCTGGGGAACACCAGATGATTATGAAACTTTTGTGTATTGGCAAAGTTTTTTTCATAAAGTAGATTGGCACCCTTATAACTTAGGAAAAGATATTACTGTGAATAAAAAGAAAATAGAGCTTTTAAATAGTAATTTTAGAAATTTTAATCAAGAGTATAGATGAATCAAACAAAAAAAGAGTTAAAACGATTTTTAGTTGCAGGAATTAGTGCAGTAGGAACTGATTTAGCAACATATTATTTGCTTTTAAATTTTCTAGAGACAGATATAGCAAAAGCTATCTCTTTTCTCTTGGGAACGATAGTAGCTTTTATAATAAATAAATACTGGACATTTGAAAAGCATGAGAAATCTTATAAAGAGATTATAAAGTTTGGGTTTTTATATAGTTTTACATTAAGTGCGAATGTCATTACTAATAATATAATTTTGGATATGTTTAGCATCACTTTAATAGCATTTTTAATTGCTACTGGTGTTAGTACAGTACTTAATTTTATTGGTCAAAAATGGTGGGTTTTTAAAT
>CAZSWW010000067.1:0-6954 GCA_964611265.1 uncultured Sulfurimonas sp.
ATTTTATAGGATTTTTAATGTTAAGATTTGCACCTAGTCCAACTGGTGATATGCACATAGGTAACCTTCGTGTCGCCCTATTCAACTATATCGTTGCTGAACAAAAAAAAGAAGATTTAATTGTTAGAATTGAAGATACTGATAAAGAGAGAAATATTGAGGGTAAAGACCAAGAGATATTAGATATATTAGCTTTGTTTGATATAAAATATTCTCAAGTAATTCATCAAAGCCAAAATATCCGTTTTCACTCTGCTATGGCTTTACAACTTGTTCATGAAAAAAAAGCATTTTCATGTTTTTGCTCGCCTGAATGGTTAGAGAAAAAAAGGCAAGAAGCTAAAGAGGCTAAAAAACCTTATAGATATGATGATGCTTGTGCTAGCTTACCAGATGAACTTGTGATTGACAATATGAATCCGTTTACTATAAGACTTAAAAAACCTGAAACAGATGTAGTTATAAAAGACTATATAAAAGGTGAAGTTAGTTTTAAACCACAAGATATAGATAGCTTCATCATAATGAGACAAGATAAAACTCCAACTTATAACTTTGCTTGTGCTGTTGATGATATGCTTAGTGATATATCTATAGTTATCCGTGGTGAAGACCATATGAGTAACACTCCAAAACAAGATCATATAAGAGCATCTCTAAACTATGATAAAAAGATAGAATATGCTCACTTACCTATCATACTAAATGATTATGGAAAAAAGATGAGTAAAAGAGATGATGCTTCTAGTGTAAAATGGCTTTTAGAAGAGGGTTATTTACCATCTGCTATAGCTAACTACCTTATACTTATAGGAAACAAGCCACCTTGTGAAATCTTTACACTTCAAGATGCAATAGAGTGGTTTGACCTATCTAAAATCTCAAAAAGCCCTGCCCGTTTTGATATAAATATGTTAAAACATATAAACAAAGAGCATCTTAAAAATCTTGATGCAAAAGAGTTATCTCGTTATGTTGGTTTTGCTGATGCTGAGATTGGTGAACTTGCTCGTGTTTATTTAGAAGAAGCTGGAACTACAAAAGAGTTAAAATCTAAAATAGCACCTATCTTTGCCAAAAAAGAGATACCTGAAGAGTTTGCAGAATCTGCAAAAATAATGGTAGAAACTATTAAAAATGCACCCTACTTTGAAGAGTATAATGACTTTAAAAACTATATTATGAAAGAATCAGGTCTAAAAGGTAAAAACTTTTTTAAACCTCTTCGTTATGTTTTAACTGGTGCTGGTCATGGTCCTGATGTTGCTGATATATACAAATACCTTAAAAACTATATAGGTGGGATTGTAAAATGAGTGTATTGATAGAGATTTTTCAAGGGGTTGGGTCAATCGCTATTGGTCTTATAAATGTTTATATATGGGTTATCATCATAGCTGCATTACTTAGTTTTGTAAATCCTGACCCATATAATCCGATAGTACAGTTTTTATATAGAGTTACTAATCCTGCTTATGATGTAGTTAGAAGATTTATAACTACAAACATAGGTGGGATTGATTTAGCTCCATTAATCATAGTAGTTGGATTACAAATTTTAATCGTTGTATTAAGTTCCCTACTTCATGCTATATAAAATGGTTAAATAAGATTGTTAAAATATCTCTTTATAGTTAGTTTACTTTTTTTATCTGCACAATCTATGTCAAATAAATTGGCAGATAAAGAAAAAATCACACTCGAATATATAAACTCTAAACCATCAGGAAGAATAAAAAACTTCATAATTTGGCAATACTTAGATCAAGATATCACCCCTACCCAAGCAGATAAAGCTTACAAACAAGTTAGTGGTAATAACCATAAGATTTACACTCGTTACATTAAAAAAACTAAGAAAAAAGATTTACTCTATATAGAAAACTGTAGAAAAAAAACAAATCTTTTTGATATAAAAGATTATAAATGTTTCAAATCTGCATACAATATATCTAAAGCCTTTAAGTTAAAAAAGAAAGAAAGAAAAAAACTTCTATCAAAATTAAAAAAAGAAAAATCAAAAGAGTTACTAAAACTTATTGATGAACCTTATATATCTAAATCATATAAAAAATACTCTCCAGATGCTGTTTTGTCTTTTTTCAACAGAAGCTGGTCTTTTCGTAGGAAGAACCTTAATATAGAGTTAGATAAAGAACTTATAAATAACCTTACAACATCATGGAGAATCTCAAAGTTTATAAAAAATGTTGTAAATGATGATAAAGTTCCTAATCTTCAAAAATCACTTTTAAAGATAGATACTAAAAATCTAAATTCACAGAGTAACTTTTTTTTAGCATTAAATCATCTAAGATATAAACAAAAAGATAAAGCCATAGTTTTTTTTAAGTTATCTTATAAAAAAGCTAAAAGAAAGATAGATAAAGATAAAAATATTTTTTGGTTATATAAACTGACAAATGAAGATAAGTATCTAAAAAGATTAGTAAAATCATCTGATATAAATATCTATACACTTTATGCTCATGAGATTATGGATAAACAACAAAAAAATTATTTTACAAAAGTTAAAACAGGCTTTTTTGATTCTAGTAAAAATATTTATGACCCTTTTGTTTGGGCTAAGATAAGAGAAGAGATAAAAAAATCATCTAAAGAAAAACTTTTTAAATTAGCTGAAAATTATTCTCAGGACAATATGATACCAGTAAAAACTTTTATACTAGAAAAAGCATATAGATATAAAATACATGGTTTTATAATGCCTTATGACAAACATCTAAAGCATCTAAGTAATGATGAAAAAGCCTTAGTATATGCACTTATGAGACAAGAGAGTAACTTTATACCGTCTGCTTTATCAAGATCATTTGCATTGGGTTTAATGCAGTTGATGCCATTTTTGGTTGATGCTATAGAGAAACAACTAAAAGAAGATATGAGTTATGAAGATATGTTTATACCAAAAAACAATATACGATATGCTCTTAAACATATAAAATGGATGAAAAAATCACTATATCATCCATTATTTATAGCTTATGCTTACAATGGTGGGATGGGTTATCTAAAAAGACACCTACTCTCAACTGATAGATTTAGTGATGGGGAATATGAACCATTTTTAAGTATGGAGTTGATGGCAAACACTGAAGCAAGAGAATATGGCAAAAAAGTTCTAGCTAACTATGTTATCTATAAACAGATACTAGGTGAAAAAGTATCTATAATTAATCTTTTTGATACTTTAACAGATCCGAAACATACTGACCGTTTTCGAGTAAAAGATTAAGAGATTTTTTTTCTTGTTTTTTAAAAGCTATAAGATAGTAACTATTCCAACTATTTTGCATATCTATAAGATTTGTAAATCTGTTGTTAGATGGTAATTTTTTTATCTTTATAGCTTCATCACCATTTAACTTAAACTTTGCATCTATAGCATCAGACTTCATATAGTAAAATACAAAAAAGTATTCGTTATTGTTAAATAACTTTGGATATATATCATTTAGATATATAGCTGAAAAGATGCCATCTATAGTTTTGCCTGATTTTATCTTCGAACTTTGTAAAGAGTTTATACTTAGTTCTTGGTCTTTAGTTAATTGAAAATTATCAAAAGCGTTGTTTTTAGAACAACCACTAAAAGTTAGTATAGTAATTAATGTTATTATAATATATTTCATAAGTGAATTATAACAAATTAAACAACTTTTTAAACACTCTTTTGTATAATCTACTTAACTTAGAAATTAAAGATTAAAAATGAGCAAAAGATTAGCAGTTGCATTTACTGGACCATCAAATAGTGGAAAAACTACACTTATACTAAAAGTTGCTAGAAAACTCATACATGAGTATTCTAAAAAAGTAGCTATTATAAAACATGACCCAGGTGATAAAGCTAGATTTGATGTTGATGGTAAAGATAGTTTTAAGTTTAGTCAAACTGGTGCAGAGGTAATAGTAACCTCCCCTACTCGCACAACTTACTTTTCCAAAGAACATAAAGATTTAGATGAGATGATAAGACTTTTTGATAAGTTTGATATCTTACTTGTTGAGGGTCTTAAAAACTTACCATTACCCCGTATAAGCATCTTTAGAAACTCACTTGATAGTGATTATTTTGACTACATGGATGCTTTGGCTATAGATGAAAGTGTTAATCTTAGTGAATATGAGATACCAAAAGGTGTTGATATTTTAAACTTAAATGATCCAGATTTGGTAATCTCTTGGTTACTTAAAAATGCAAAGGAAGTGTAAAAATGAACGATATATTTGATGCTATTCAAAAAACAGCAAAAAGAATTAAAACTGCTATAGATGTAAAAGATATAGGTTACTCTCAGCAAGAAAACTCATCAGGAGAAACACAACTTCAACTTGATATTCAATGTGATATGATTATAGAAGAGGAGTTTTCTCAAGTTGCTTCTATACATACTATAGCTAGTGAAGAGAAAGAAAAAGAGATGCTACTTCACGAAGATGGAGAGTATTTTATAGCTTACGACCCACTTGATGGTTCATCTTTAGTTGATGTAAACCTTAGTGTTGGTTCTATCTTTGGTATATACAAAAATGCTTTTGGTGCAAAACATATGGTTGCATCTTGTTATGTTGTTTTTGGTCCAAGAGTTGAGATGGTTTTTGCTCATAACAAAGCAAAAATGTACTTACTTCAAAACGATGAATTTGAGTTTGTAAAAGAGATAAGACTAAACGAAAAAGGTAAACTAAATGCACCAGGTGGGACACAACAAAACTGGCCTCCTTACCATAAAGAGATGATAGATGGTTTGTTTGCTGAGGGTTATCGTCTAAGATACTCTGGTGGTATGGTTCCAGACTTGCATCAACTTCTACTAAAAGGTGGTGGTTTATTTAGTTACCCTGCTACAAGTGATAAACCAGATGGAAAACTAAGAAAACTTTTTGAAGTATTTCCTTTTGCATTTGTTTATAAAGTAGCTGGTGGTGAAGCTATAGATGGTAAAGTTGATTTGATGGATTTAGACCATGCACACATCCATGACACTTCACCTTGTTTTTTTGGTTCTAAATATGAAATATCAAGAGTAAAAGAAGTTTATGGACGAAACTAAGATAAGAGATAAGTTTGAACTGCATCTTGATGAGATGATAAAAAAACTGCAAGATTGTCAAGATAGCAAAAGTTTAAAAAGTTGTAGTCTTTGTGAGCAATATTTGGATTGCTCACTAAGAGATGAGTATATTAAATCTGTTTATAATTCTATGTCTAAAGGGGATACTGGTGGCTTTGAATTTTAAAAAATTAATAAAACTTTTTTGATATGAGGATAACATTATCAGATAATGAATTTCAAACATTGATAAATAGTTTAGAAAATCATCAAGAATTAGACCTTATCTCTATGTTGATGGATAAAAAAGATAAGTATCAAAAGACCATAACTCCATTAAAAAGAAATGCTACTAAAAAAGCGATAAAAGCAAAAGAAAAGATGGCAAAAGAGAAGTTAAACTCTACTGTCAATCTGATGCGATTGATGAATGAAAAGATAAATATCAACTCTGTATCAAAAGAGAGTGGTCTCGCTTACAATACAGTTAAAAAATACAAACATCTTTTTCAAAATCATTAAATTACAAAATATCTATAGCTTCATTTCCATCTAATGCTAAAATGATATTATTATTTACTCTTATAGCAGAGTCAATAACAACATTTTGAAGTTTAGAAGTTATGATAAGCTTTAACTCCCTACCCCCTGGATTTTGTCTTATCATAGTATATAAATCTTCTAGTATCTTAGTGTTTTCATCTAGTTTTATTCTAAGTTGTAAAGGTTCTTGAGGTTTTTCTCTTATCTCTTTTTTTACTTTTTTTGTCTCTTTTGAAGCTTGTTTTAGTGTCATTATCTTTGTTACACCGATGCGAGTGAACATCTCAGTATGAGTTATCTTTGCTTTAAAAGCTATAGGTTCATCTTTATCCATATCTTCTAGTTGTTCAAGTTTATCTGAAAAAAGCATTATTTCGATATTTCCGTGAAAATCCATAAGGTTTACTATACCAAACTGATTACCCTTTTTTGAGATTTTCTTTTGTACATCTTCCACTTTTCCTATAAAGATAACAAATGAACCATCTTTTATACTCTCAATCTCTGAAGAAAGTGTATAGTTTAACTCTTCGATTTGTTCTCTATAATCATCCAAAGGATGCCCACTTACATAAAAACCAAGTGTCTCTTTTTCAAACTCTAAAATCTCTTTGATGCCATACTCTTCACAATTTGTTAGTTTTAATTCAACTCTTGTTATCTCTTCATCATCTCCAAAAAGACTTCCTATAGCATTTTTCTTAGCATCTGATGCTTTTTTTGCAGTTTCAATGATAAGTTCAAGTTGTTCTAAAAGTGCTTTTCTTGAAAATCCAAAACTATCAAATCCACCTGATTTTATGGTTGATTCTACAAATCTTTTGTTTACTTTTGATGGTTCTATTCTGTTTACAAAGTCTTCTATAGATGTAAACTCTCCATCCTTTTCCCTTGTTTCTATAACAGATAAAACTGCTGATTTTCCAACACCTTTAATCGCTCCAAGACCAAAAAGAATGATATCTCGTTCATCTTGTGTTATAGCTGAGAACTCAAGATGCGAATGGTTTACATCTGGTGGACCTAAAACAATCCCCATCCTTTTTACTTCATCTATATAACGAACAACTTTATCTGTATTGTCTTTATCACTTGTTAAAAGTGCTGCCATAAACTCATCAGGGTAGTAAGTTTTAAGCCAAGCTGTTTGAAAACTAACCATCGCATAAGCTGCTGAGTGTGATTTGTTAAAACCATAACCAGCAAATTTTTCAATAAGGTCAAAAAGTTTAGATGCTTTGTCATAGTCATGCCCCTGCCCTTTTGCACCCTCACTAAACTCAGCATTGTAAGCTGCCATATCTTTTTTCTTACCCATAGCACGACGGATAAT
>CAZSWW010000068.1:0-6914 GCA_964611265.1 uncultured Sulfurimonas sp.
GCTATGCGTCCATCTGCTACATTAAACGAAATTATAAACAACATATAGTTTAGTTTTTTTCAGTTCCATCTCTTTTGAGATGGAATGATAAAAAATTAAAGAAAAAATTCAAATTGGAGAATAGATGGCAAATAAAGTAACAGTAATAGGTACAGGTAATTTTGGTTCAACAGTAGCATTTATATTGGCAATGAACGGTTCATGTCATGAGGTGATTCTTCGTGGTAGAAATATAGATGTAGCAAAAGGTAAAGCACTTGATATGTCTCAAGCTGCAAATGCTGCTAGACAACATACAGTTGTAAGAGCTGCAACAAAACCAGAAGATATAGCTGGAAGTAAGATAGTTGTTATAACAGCTGGAGCTCCAAGAACACCAGGTATGAGTAGAGATGATTTACTTGTGAAAAATGCTGAGATAGTAAAAGGTTATGCACTAGAGATTAAAAAGTATGCACCAGATGCTATAGTGGTAGTAGTAAGTAATCCACTAGATGTTATGACTTATGTTGTTCATAAATACACAGGTTTTCCAAGAGAAAGAATCTTAGGGATGGCAGGTATTTTAGATGCAGCTAGAATGGCTCACTTCATCTATGAAAAGCTAGGTTATGGAGCAGGGCAAATCCGTGCTACTGTTATGGGAGGTCATGGTGATACTATGGTTCCACTTCCAAAGTTTACAACCATTGCAGGTGTTCCAATAGATGATTTACTTGATTCTGAAGAGATTGGTGAGATAGTTAAAAAAACTAGAAATGGTGGAGCAGAGATAGTGAACCTTTTAGGTGATGGTTCAGCTTACTATGCACCAGCTAAGTCAACTGCTGTTATGGTTGATGCTATACTTAAAGATACTAAACAGATTCATTCTTGTGCTGTGATGCTAAAAGGTGAATATGGTTATAGTGATATGGTAAGTGGTGTACCTGTTATGATAGGTGCTGAGGGTGCTGAAGAGATTATTGAGATGAGTTTAAAGACTTTACAGAGAAATAGATTTAAATCTTCTGTTGCATCTGTTAAAGAGATGGTTGATACATTATATGTAAACAAATTCTTTGATGATGTGGAAGCTAAAAAAACTAAGTAGATATATAAGTCTACTTAGTATGTAACATTTAGTTACACTATTATATTCTATCTGTTACCATTTCTTCTTTGAAATCTAAATTTATTTACTTTTTGTTATCCTCTACTACTTGATATATTAGGAGTAGTAAGTGGATAATAAAAATATTATTTCTACAGATATACTAATCGTTGGTGCTGGTGTAGCAGGTCTTTCAACTGCTATATCTTTATCTGATAAACTAAAACAAAAATCTCTAAAAAAAAGAATTATTATTGTTGAAAAAGGTGCTTCAGTAGGTTCACATATACTCTCAGGTGCAGTGATTAGACCTCAAGCCTTTAAAGAACTTTTAACTACTGGTGAATTTGATGGTATCCCGTTTGACTCTAAAGTTAGTAGTGTAGATAAAGTTATAAAGCTTAACGATAATGGTACAGATATAACTCTCCCTCTCCACCCTCCATATATGTCTAATGATGGAAACTATCTAGCATCATTAGGTCAAATCTGTAAATACTTAGCTACCCTAGCCGAGGCTAGAGGTGTAGAGATATATACAGGTTTTTCAGTTGATAGTGTTTTATATGATGATGAAAACAAAGTTATTGGTGTAAAAACAAAAGATACTGGTATAGACCATAATGGAGTGAAGCAAAAAAACTACCAAGAGGGTACTAAAGTAGAAGCATCTATCACGATATTTGCAGAGGGTACTCGTGGTTCAGCTGTAAAAACTGTTATAGATAAACTACACTTAGATGCAGGTAAAAATCCACAAATATACTCTTTAGGTATAAAAGAATTATGGAAACTACCAAAGGGTAGGGTCGAGGTTGGTTCTGTAAGACATACTTTTGGCTACCCTCTAAGAGACAAAGAGGAATTTGGTGGTGGTTTTATCTATGGTTTGACAAATGATATGGTTGCTGTTGGGCTTGTTGTTGGACTTGACTATGAAGACCCAACATTTGACCCACACTCTACTATGCAGATATGGAAAACTCACCCTTATGTATCTAGCATCTTAGATGGTGGTTCAGTTGTAGAAGCTGGTGCAAAAACCCTACCTGAGGGTGGTTGGAACTCTATACCGAAATACTATGGGGATAATATGCTTATAGTTGGTGATAGTGCAGGTTTTTTAAGTACACCTAGATTAAAAGGTATCCATTTAGCCGTTCAAAGTGCTATTTGTGCAGCAGATACAGCTAGTTTTGCTATGCAAAAAGGTGATACAAGTAAAAAAACATTAGCAAGATATGAAGAGTTAGTTAATGATAGTTGTATATATGATGAACTATATCCAACGAGAAATATGCGAGCATCTATGCAAAGGGGTATGGTTTGTGGTGGCATCCAAATGGGTATGCAACTACTGACTGGTGGTGCTTGTCTTTTAGTTCCTAAAGTCAAAAATGATTATGAAACGACTAAAGATTTTAGTAAGTTCTCAAATCAACCATTTAACGAAAGATTTGCAGGTAAATTAGAGTTTGACAAAAAACTAACTTTTGATAAGGTTACAACTGTATATAAATCAAAAGCTATGCATGATGAGATTCAAATTCCACACTTACAGATAAAAAACAAAGCACTATTTAAAAGTTCAAATATTGACAACTATGGATTAAGTGAAGCTAGTATGTGTCCAGCAGAGGTTTATGAACTTCATACAGATAAACAAAGTGGTGAAAAGTCATTAAGGTTACATGCTGAGAATTGCTTACATTGTAAAACTTGTGATATAAAATCGCCAAATGGTGCAATAACTTGGATAACACCTTATGGTGGTGATGGTCCAGACTATAATATGATGTAAAAGGATTCAAAATGGCTTTAACAATAATCAGTTTAATGAAACAAGTTCCTCTACCATCAGAGATGCGAATGGGTGATGATGGTCTTATGGATAGAACAAAAGCAAAATCTATCATCAACATAGATTGTCAGTATGCACTAGAAGCTGGACTTCAAATGAAAGTAGATAATCCAGATGCTAAACTTATAGTGTGTTCTATGGGACCACCATCTTTTGAGGTATCTCTTAAAAAAGCTATCTCTATGGGTTATGATGAAGCATATCTTTTGAGTGATAGAAAGCTAGGTGGAAGTGATACTTATGCTACAGGTTTAGCAATCTCAACTATGCTTAGACATCTAGGTTTTGGTAAGGGGTTAAATGAAGATTTTATCATAGTCGCTGGTAGGCAAACAAGTGATGGAGATACTGCTCATGTTCCATCCCAAGTAGCAGAAAAACTTGGCATCCCTCAAGCGACCTTTATAGAAACAGCTAAGTTAAAAGATGCTCATGTAACTGCTAAGAGGATTATAGAGGGTGGTTATCAGATGATGAGCCTTCCCATACCATGTACACTATCTTTTACTCCAACTGGTATAAACCCTAGACGACCAACACTTTTTGGTGCTGTAAAAGCAAAAGATGCAACTGTAACTGTTTTTAGCATAGATGATATTAATCTAAGTGATGAAAAGATAGGCTTAAGTGGTTCTCCAACTATAGTTGCTAAGGTGGCAAATATCCAAAGTGAACGAGCAACTATTAAGATGGCAAATGGTCATACTGATAATGAACTTGTTGATGATTTTATAACAATTTTTCAAGATGGTAAAAATAGTGTTGAAGTAAAAGAAAATAGTAAGAAAAAAGAGAAAAAACGACCTGATGGTTTTGAAGATAGAGATTTTAGAGATGGTGCTTCTGGGATTTTGACATGGGCTGAAATAGTAAATGGTAAACTATCAAGACCATCTTTAGAACTTTTAACACCAGCTATGGACTTAGCATCAAAACTAGGTAATGATACAAAGGTTATAACAGTAGTTATAGGTAAAGAGTTAGGAGATATTCCAAAAGAGTTACTTAGTTATGGTGTTGATGAAGTTATAGTTGTAGATGATAAAAGACTTAAAGAGTATAAAATACTACCTTTTACTACGATATTTTCTCAGATTATAAAAAGGAGAAATCCTGAAATTGCACTTTTTGCAGCAACAACTGCTGGTCGTGAACTCGCTCCTAGGATAGGGATGCGAACAGATAGTGGAGTAACTGCTGATTGTACAGCACTAGAGATAGGTGAGTATGTTGATAGAAAGAACAAGTGTATAGTTAGTCCCATACTAGAATCAAGAAGACCAACTTATGGAGAATCAAAACTAGCTACAATCTTAGGTTTTGTATGTCCACAAATCTCTACTGCTCGTGCAGGAACTTTTGAAATACCAAAGATTAATGATTTAAAAAATGGTAAAATAACAAAACTTAAACCTAGACTTCCAAAATCAGACTTTGTAACAGAGATTATACAGACAGTTATAGGAGATAGTGGCAATCAAAACCTTTTTGATGCCGATATAATAGTAGCTGGTGGTAGAGGTAGTGTTAGTGATGAGATGGGATTAATCAAAGAACTAACAGATGCACTTAAAAAACAAGGTATCAATGCAGAGTGGGCAGTTAGTCGCCCTGTTGTAGATGAGGGTTTAGCTGAGTATGCAAGACAGATAGGGCAAACTGGTAAAACTGTAAGACCAAAAGTTTATATAGCTGTTGGTATAAGTGGAGCAGTTCAACATATAGCTGGTATAAAAGAGAGTGAAACTATAGTAGCTATAAATCATAATGCTAAAGAGAGTATATTTCATAATGCCGATTTTGGAATCGTAGGTGATTATGAAGATGTTTTACCTGAGCTTATACAAAAAGTAAATGATGGATTCAAATTTGGACTTTAATAAAATTTAAAAATTATAGGAGATAAAATAAATGGTAGGTAGAAAAGTAGGAATAGTTGGAGCTGGTTTTGTAGGGGCTACAGCTGCATATAGTTTAACAATGACAGGTGCATGTCATGAGGTGATACTTTATGATATAAATACAGATGTAGCAAAAGGTAAAGCACTTGATATTGGTCAATCAACAAGTTATGCTCCAAAAGGTACGATAGTAACAGCTGCTGAAGATGCAAGTGGTTTAAAAGATTGTGATGTTGTAGTTATAACTGCTGGAGTACCAAGAAGAAGTGATATGACTAGAGCAGATTTACTTATGATAAATGCAAAAATCATGAAAGATGTCGTAGGTAATATAGTAAAATATTCACCAAATGCTATCATACTTTGTGTATCTAATCCATTAGATATTATGACTCATGTTATACACAAACTGACTGGTTGGGATAGAAACAGAATCATAGGTATGGCAGGTGCATTAGATGGTGCTAGAATGTCTTACCAAATCAACCAAACAATAGGTTATGGTTCAGGTCAAATAAAATCTATGCTTATAGGTGACCATGGTCAAAATATGATACCGATGCCAGAGATATCAACAGTTGGTGGTGTTCCATTAAATCAACTAATCTCAAAAGAAGATATGGAGGGCATCATAGCAAGAACTAAAGATGGTGGAGCAGAGATAGTAAAATATCTTGGAACATCAGCTTACTATGCACCAGGTCGTGCTATATCTGTTATGGTAGAAGCTATACTTGATGATAGTAGAATAGTGATGCCATCATCTGTAATGTTAAAAGGTGAATATGGTTATAACGATATAACAGTTGGTGTACCCGTTGTTTTAGGTGCTAAAGGTATCCATAAAATTATAGAACTTGAACTAGATGAAGAAACAAAAGCTAAGTTTAAAATATCTGTTGATTCTATACAAGATGGTATAGATATTTTAGAAAAAAATAGTTTTTTTAACTAAAGAAAGGATGCAAAAAGCATCTTTTCTAAGGAAATGCTAAAATAGTTTCAATATTCTTATTTAAAAGTTCATCTTTAAATTTATTGAAATGGTATTTTAATAGATCTTCATCATAACCCCTAAGAGTAAGTTCTACAGATGCAATGTTGTTATCTAACATAGGTAAAGATGATAGTTCTATCTCTTTTGGTAACTCTTTCATCAAGTCAATAAGTGTGTTTTCACTTGTTTTAGCGATTAGTGATAATTTGTATCTTTTTTTAGCATAACTAAATTTTTCTTTGATGATGTTTTTTAACATAGGGTGAGCCATAGATGGAAATCCTGGTACAAAAAAGAATCTATCTTCCAAATAAAAAGCAGACATATTGTTTACAGGGTTTGATATAAGTTTTGCATCTACTGGTATATCTGCCATATGTATTCTATGTGGATAAGCTTCATCCCCAAATCTATCTATAATATCTTGTTTAAACTTTTGGTTAGTTTGTAATGGTTTTGATGTGAAAATATCAGCTGATATAGCACGAGTAAGGTCATCAGGAGTAGAACCAATACCACCAAAAGAAAACAGTACACTTTTTTTATCTTTTTTTATAAGTTCATAAGTTTGTTTTATAAGTTCCACATCATCTTTTATGATAAATGATGCAAAAAGTTCATGACCATATTTATCTAATTCATCTCTTATAAAATCAAAGTGTTTATCTTTTCTTGTATTATTTAAAATTTCACTACCTATAATCACAGCATAAAAGTTCATTGTTTTCTCTTTTAATTTAATTTATTGTATTATTACATAAAAAATATAAAAGGTAAGATATGTCGTATTCAATCAAACTAGAAGAGTTACTTATAAAAGAGGTTATTCCAGATATTGAGGATAGATTAGATGAGATTTTTGAGCAAATTGCAAGTGAAAAAGATGCAAATGATGAGCAAAAAGAGGAGATAGAAGAACTTCGTGAATTTAAAGATGATTTAAAAGATATTTTAGAAGATATTCAAACTGGAGAGATAGAAGAAGATGAGTGTAAAGAGATTATAGAAGATATAAAAGAGGCTCAAAAAGGTACGGACTAAGTATTATTTGATATAATATAA